>CAYUGP010000027.1:0-12177 GCA_964444315.1 uncultured Oscillospiraceae bacterium
AGGCATCCACCGCCTGCTCCACGCTGATGCACTCGCCCGGACAGAAGCCCCCTTCGGGGAAACAATGGAGATCCTTTCTCGTGACTGCAGAGAAGACTCCATCAAAGGGGTTTATATCCTCGACCGGCGAGTCAGTACCGAAGGACACGTGGCTGCCGTTCCTTATTGCCGTACCGAACGCATAGGATGTAGACGCCAATTCATCGCCCACCCTTGAAGCCACCACGTGAAGGTCATAGTTGAGGAATATGGGCTGATAGAATATATGTATATCCGATTCCCTTATCCTTTCAAGAAGCGGCATATCAGTGATCTGGCAATGGATGAGGGCATGCCTGTTCCTGTTGGGACCATCCTTGATGACTTTCTCATAGCTTTCAACGGTCCCTTCAACGGCACCGTCTCCTATGACATGAGTCACGACCTGTATCCCAAGCTCATCGGCAGCCGAAACAAGTCTGTCCATGACTTCCGGAGCCATGCAGTCCATACCGCTGTTGCCGGGATCGTCCGCATACTCCTTTCTCATGAGAGCGGTCCTTGCCCCGAGAGATCCATCCTTGAAAAGCTTGAGCGGGCCTACGGTAAGCTGCCTGCCGTAAAGGAGCTGCCCGTATTTAGAGAACATGCCCGTTGCCGCCGACTCCCTTATCTCTTCAGGCGTCGTGCAGCATATCTGGTATCTGTAACGGAGAGTGGTCTCTTCGTTTTCATATATGTCGTCTATGACTTTGCTGATGATACCGTCAGGGTCTTTGTTCACAGAAAGATCGTTGGACTGGACGCTGGTAACGCCCAGGGATGTCGCATATCTCATGGCTGCCATGAAGTTCTCCTTCATCTGGTCTTTTGTCTGTCTTGGGATGAGCCCGATGGGCAGGTAGCACCCGTTTTCCGCAAAGACTCCGCTGGGATAACCGCTCTCCTCTCTCCAGAAGCTTCCGTCTGCAAGGTCAGGGGAGCTTTCATCCAGACCCAGCATCTCTATTGCCTTTGTGTTGCAGCTGAGTATGTGTCCGCAGGTCCTCTCAAGGACCACGGGGAATTCCGTGCTTATCCTATCGAGGTCATGCCTTGTGGGTATCCTCTTCTCGCCTTCCGTGAAAAGGTCCTGGTTCCATCCGAAACCGTGAAGACCTTCACTCTTTACATTGGGGTGATCCTCGATAAACTGCCTGCAGACCTCCACCATGGCATCTATCGACTTTATATTCCCTATGCGAGGCCTGTTTACCATCTCTCCGACCGAGAGCAGGTGGCAGTGAGAATCATTGAATCCCGGTATGATAGTGCGGCCGCCGCAGTCCACTCTTTCTGCATCTTCTGATGAAAGCTCTCCGGCAGTCCCTATTGCCTCTATATCGCTCCCGTTTACAAGGACAGCTTCCGCGAACCGGCCTTCTCCGAGATATACCTTCGCATTAAAGTACAGTGTCTTCATCTTTTCGTTCCTCCGCATTATCCTTTACGCTTCATCATCCTCAAGGGGATGTCTCTCATTGTACTTGCCGAGTATGAAGTACATAACGAAACCTATAGCCGGTACTGCCATGCCTATGATAGCGCTTTTCGGGTCGTCTATAAAGGTATTTACCACAAGCCCGAGGAAGAGGAGAGCCGTAATCACTACGGTCACAACTCCACCCCAGACCTTGTAAGGTCTGTCAAGGCCGGGATACTTCTTTCTGAGTATGAGCACCGAGAGAACTATGAGGAAGTTGAAAAGACATCCTCCGAACTCCACCAGATTGGTAAGCTGATTTAGTGAGCTTATCCAGACAAGGACCAGCGATATGACCGCCTGCACAACCAGTGCCACATGAGGTATCCTGTATTTTGGGTGCAGTCTGCCGAAAGAAGGGAAGAAATGCCCTCCCTTTGCCATGGCGTAGTAAGCTCTCGGGAATGCAAGTATGCAGCCGTTCAGGGAACCGAACATGGATATGACCATGGTGACTATTACTATCACCGCTCCGGCAGCGCCTAAGGTCTGCCTTGCGACCACAGTGCCCAGGAAATAGTTGCCCGCCGATATCTCGCTGTAGATAGTATCGGCATCAAGGACTCTGTAAATGGAGAAGTTGAATACGGTGTAGAGCAGCGTGACCCCTCCTATGGCTATGATGAGAGCCAGGGGCAGGTTTTTCTTAGGCTCCCTGATCTCCTCAGTGACTATATTCAGATTTGTCCACCCCTCATAAGCCCAGAGCGTGGCTATGACAGAAAATGCTATCATGCTGACGGGATTGGCAGATGCAACGGTCTCCGCATGCTTGACGGAAAGAGAGAGATCAGGAGCTGCTTTTCCCGCAAAAAGAGCAACTGCGATTATGAGGAATATGGGCAGGAGCTTTGCCACCATGGTGACGTTCTGGAGCCTGCTTCCTCCCCTCACTCCGAAATAGTTGTAGACGGTAAGTCCTATGATAAGGACAGTGGCAAAGACCTTTATCCCCATGTCCCCGAATCCGAGATGGGGAGCCAGTGCCGTGGGAAGAGCGATGGCAAGGGCTGATATGGACCCCGGGCCTCCTATGACCCAGCTGTTGAACCCTGAGAGGAAACCCACAACCGGGTGATATGCCTCAGACAGGTACACCACCCCACCTCCTGCTTTTGGTATGGAGGTACCGAGTTCTGCATAGCAAAGTCCTCCGAGTAGCGATACCACGCCTCCTATGATCCAGCAAAGCAGAGCCAGGCCCTGGCTCATGCCGGACCTCATGAGCACATAGGAGCCGAGATAAAAGATACCCGAGCCGACCATGATGCCCCCAATGATGCTTATACCTCCGAACAGGCTTATCTCTCTTCGAAAGCCCGTGTTCTCTGAACCAAGATCCCTGATCTTCTGTTCGTTGTTATCCATGATTTCCACCTTCCTTTCTTTCAAGGCTTTTTCGGCTAACAAAAAACGGCCAAAGTCGAAAGCTTTGACCGCTCAGAATACTGTCAGTTAGATCTCTGATCATTAGTATAAGCAGCGATAGCTCTCCACACATCTTCAGTGTGACAGTAGCATGGCTCTCAGCCATGCTCCCAGCGATACGAAAGCGCAGCGCTTTCATATGCTTCGGCGGAATACCCCTCACCTTTGATCATAGCCTGCTGCAGGCTCCCAAAGGCTGCTGATGCTCCGCGCCTCTATCTGTCCGTTTTTTGTTATTTATTTATTTTGATGGATATTAATGGATAAATATTAATTTGTCAATAGTTTTCTTGAATTTTTTCACATTTTGGATCAGAAGCCGTGGCCACCTCCGCCACCGGAAGAACCGCCACCTCCACCGCCGGAAGAACCGCCTCCGCCGCCGGAAGAACCTCCGCCGCTGTCTTCATAGTGGCGGGTCTTCTTTATGCTTATGAGCTCAGAAGAGACAGGAGCGCCCACCGCAAGGCCTTTCTTTGCCATCTCATTGAAGACCTTGACCTCGTTGTCACTCTGCATCCTTGTCCTGGCGTTGGCTACGGTAAATACAGAAAGAAGACCTATGGCAAAGGATATGAGTGCATTGCAGATGTGCTTCATGTACTGAGGGATGAAGCCTCCCGACAGTATGGTGGCCATCTGATTGAAGACTTTCTCTGCACAGCCCAGGTAATCGCCGTTTGTAGCCAGCCTGTAGGCATTGTCCGTTATGGTCCTTGCCCTGGCCTTTGTGACTTTGGTGAATATCTTTCCGTCCGAGAAGATATATATCTGCCTGTTGTACATATCTATGAGGAACAGAGTGCCGCTCTTCGTTCCGAAATATTCCCTGTAGCACTTCTTCGCATAGGATTCCGTTGAAGATGAGTTATAGCTGGATACGAACGCTGCCCCTCCATATTCTGTAATGGGAAGCATGTGCCCGTAGAGTTCTTTCTCCTCTTCCTCCGTAAGGAGCGCTGCATCGTCACGTATCACGATGAGGTCCTTGGGATCAGTATTCGATGAGTCGGGACTTCTGTCAGGTATGAGTATATCTATCGCCACCGGAGTGAGCAGCACAAGGACTGCGATGAGGCATATGAGCTTCCAGGTCCTGTCCGGGACCTTTGCAAGCCTTTCTATGAGGCGCGGGCCTTTTTTCTTCTTTGCCATTACTCGTCGCCTCCTCTCTTCTCATTGAAAACGGGGAGGTCTCTCATGGTGAACCTGTTCTGAGCCCTGAGTATATCGAAGGCTGTAAGTATTATCATGACGATGGAGAACATAGCCGCCAGGTAGGCGTACTCGTCAGTGTTGGGATAATATGCTTTTACATACCAGCAGGCTGCTGCTCCGAGGACAGGCTTTATGAAGGTGAAAAGTTTGTACCAAAGAGGTGCTTTCTTTTTCCTTATGCCCGAAACTTTAGTTCCGACGATCCCTATTACCACCACGATGAACAAGAGGATGAAAAGGATGGGCAGGATCTTCAGTATGAAGGTATCCTCCATACCTAAGGCTATAACGAAACCGACCATGAGAAGGAAGAAGAACAGCATGAAAAGACCCGCCAGAATGTTCACGACATTCTTGACATTTACCGGTTTTCCGTCCATGGGCTCTTCATCCATACCGGTATACCCGGCATCGTCATAGTGTCTTTTTCGTCTGAACGTATCATTGAGAAGTCCGTTTGCCATAATGAGGGCCACTGCGGCAAGAGCCGAGGTGACGGTCATCAGGTTGCCCGGAGTAAGGGTGAACACCAGGTTGAGAAGTATGGAGATGACAGCTGCCACTATGGTTGAAGCCGCAATATATCTGCCGAAGCTTATGGGGATGTCCGCAGCCAGCTCTCCTGTCTGGCCGTTGACTGCTGCATAACTTATCTTATCCTTGTTTCTGAACGACATGAACCATACGGGGAACATGGCGGTCTTGACGCTTTTTTCAAGATCGATATTCTCCTCCATCTTCTTTGAATCTATCTCCAGACTGCCCGATCTTACACTTGGCTTTGAGGCTATGTCGTTTCTTACTATGGCCTCCATTTTGCCGGCATAGAGGCTCTCAGGCACATCCGCTCCGTCGGCGTAGTAACCGGCAAAATACGGCAGCTGAAAATCTACCAGATCTTTTTCCGAATAGGGGCACACTGCTCTGCTTATGGAATCGGGAAAAGATGCCGCTCCGTCGGCAGGTATGAAGTCGTAATCCACCGTCACGGGTGCTTCTATCTCATAGGTCCTGGTGACGTCATATTTCGTACCCTTTTCCTTCTCTATCCTGGTCTTTTTCCCTTCGCCTTCGTAAGTACCGGAGTGGGTGAAGCGGTATATGTGGAAGGGCATGTATATGCCCCTTATCTTCTGCTCGTTTTCCTCATCCTTCATCCACTTCGGAGCAAGTAGGGTATTGTCTATCTTCTTTCTGTAGATAGCATATGCCCTCTGCCTCTTTATACCGAAAGGAATGATATAATCGGGCTTTTTCTTTTCCCTTATGCGGCTGTCAAGGACAAGAGGAGAACCGCAGAAGCTGCAGAAAGTCGCCACCGTGTTGTCCGTACTGAGTATGGTCGCTCCGCACTGCCTGCAGCTCAGCTCATTCGTCTGATAAAGGCCATTCTCCTCAAGATAGGCGTTGTAATCCTCTACGGTCAGCTCGCTGCCGCAGTATTCGCAAACGACCTTTCCCTTCGACGGATCGTAGGAAGTCTCTGCCCCGCAGTGGGGACATCTGAATACAGTCATGGTACTTAACTCCTAAAAACTTTTGATCTGCTGTAGATTATATCATCAATCACGCTGCATATACAAAAATAAGTTCCCAGAGCCACGTTTCAATATAGCTTTTAGAGTCTTACAAAACTGTATTCTTAAAGTATAATGAAGGTGTATTACTTCTCATTCAGTATCCGAAAGGAGCCTCTCACATGAACAACAGAGAATCCAATGTGCCCTCCATAGGAATGATCATCGCGATGTTCATCATCTTCTACCCCTTAGGCTATGTGCTTCTTTTCATAAGGCTCAACAGAAAAAACCTCAACAGATATACAGCCGTAAACGAAAAGAACGAGCCCATAGAATCCTACGACTGCGGAACCGGATACGTGACTTTCAGAAATATCCTGATTGCCATCTCCATAATCATGGGCATGGGTATCTTCTCGGAAACATATGAAAGCTTCACCTACCATTACACACTTGACATAAAGTTTATAGTGACATGCATCTTGATTTCGGTCGTATGCCTGACCTTGGCATATAGGATGACTGCCAGGCTGAAAAAATATCAGCCTTATCTCAACTACCTGACAGCCTACGGCACCGATCCCATACAGGACCTGGCCCGCTCCTTAAGAGTAAGCTCCGAACAGGCCAGGAAAGACCTTTCGGACATGATAGGCAGCAAAATAATAAAAGCCGGGATCTCCGACGACGACTTCGTCGTCCTTGACTCCAATCCGGCTAAAGTTCCCAGCAGCATAAGATATGAGAAGAAGTTCATCAGATGTCCTTACTGCGGTGCTCCCAACGCCCTTGACCCAAACAAGGAACAGAAATGTGAATACTGTGATTCAGTTCTCAACTGAGCAAAAGAGTATATACTGATGTAACACGATACCCTGTCCGGCCGGACAGGGTATTCATTATCTTTATCGTTTCTTTTTTAGCCTTTTCTCAGTTCTTCCATCATCCTTTCGACTTCGTGTCTTTTAGTGAAGAGCACGCAGCCTCCCTCATGCTCTTCTTTCAGCAGTTCATCGCTGCGTATCATGTCAAAGAGCCTGGATCTTATCGCATCCTTAAGGGATGTGTTTTTAACGTTCACATCGGAATATGGTGAGAAAGGACAGGGCTCCGCTCCGCCGTGTGAGTTTATATGGAAAAACTCTCTGCCTGCCGCCATGCATCCTCCCATGGCCAGTTCGTCTCCCGGGAATGACAGGAGCACGATCTCGTCCGAGCCTTTTCTGTAGGCATCTATGGCTGAGGCCATGTACTCTCTGACCTCGTCACCAGGCGCCAGATACCTCGTGATCTCCGTGACGGGAACGAATTCAATAAATATGATCAGTTTGCAGCCCATGGCAGCCAGAGCATCTATGTATTCCTTGGAAGTAACCTCTTTGTAGTTTTCGGTGGTCACAGTAATGGAGGCTCCGAATATGAGGCCTTTTTCCCTACACTTATCCATATTTCCTCTGACACAGTCATACACTCCTTCGCCTCTTCTCGCGTCGGTGTTTTCCTTTCCTCCCTCTATGCTGAGGACCGGGACCAGATTGCGGCAGCGGTCGAGGAGTCCGAAGTATTCGTCGTCCATGAAAGTGCCGTTGGTGAACACCGGGAAAATAATGTTCTGAAAGTTTCCAGCTGCCTCTATTATCTCTCTTCTGATCATGGGTTCGCCGCCGGCGAGCATTATGAAGCTCACTCCGAGTTCATCTGCCTCTCTGAACACTCTGATCCAGTCTTCAGCGGAAAGCTGGTCCACGGGCTCGTCGTCAACGGTGGCGTTATTGCACCTTGAATAGCAGCCTGCACAATGGAGGTTGCAGCTGCTGGTTATGGATGCGATGAGAAAGCCGGGGACATGGATCCCCTCGTCCTCAAGCCGCAGCCTTCTTTTCGACGCCTTTGCCGAAGCAGCCGCAAAGCGGGCCATGAAGGCGCTTTCCTTCGGGTTTTTAAGGGTAGCCTTGATCGTGTCTTTTACGATCTTTTCAACACCCTGCTCTATATGCTTTTGCAGATCAAATGCATTGTCCATAATATGTTTCTCCTGTTTTTGACAAAGAAAAATATACCAAAACTGACAGGGGGATACAAATGTTTTTTGATCCCGCGTATGATTTTTAGGGAATCCTACAGTTTTTCACCGGCTATCGCAGACCAGCATCCGTCCCGAACGATCTCAAGGATCTTAAAACCGCTTTCCTCAAGTTTTCTTCTGCAGGGCTCCTCCATATCGTCGATTATACCGCTGGCTATGAGCACGCCGCCGGTCCGTATATTCTTGCTAATATCATCGCAGAGACTGATGACAAGAGGCCCTGTCAGATTGGCAGCAACTATGTCGGCAACATAGCAAAGATCCTTTGCCAGATCGTTCCGTCTTACCTCTATAAGGGCTTCGTATCCGTTAAGCGCCGCATTGGCCTTCGTGCTTTTCACGGCCTCGGGATCAAGATCCACGGCGAGTATCTCCGAAGCTCCGAGTACCGCTCCTGCCAGTGACTGGATACCCGTGCCGCAGCCCACATCAAGAAGCCTGTCGCCTGCTCTAAAATACTTTACAAGGAGCCTTGTCGCAAGATAGGTAGTAGGACTGCTTCCGGTGCCGAATGCAAGCCCCGGATCTATGGAAATGACCTTCTCGCCTTCTCTTTGGATATACTCCCTCCATACAGGCCTTACTACTATGCCCTCCGCAATGGAGAAAGGAACGTAATACTCCTCCCACTTGTGAAGCCAGTCTTCATCGTCAACCAGCGCAGCTGAGTGATCGAGAGTCCTGACATAGGAGAAAAGCTCTTCTGAAAGCCTTTCTCCTTCGGATGTATAGAACCTGATATATGCTCTTGCTTTAAGCCTTTCGATCATCGCTTCGTCAGCATAGTTCCACTTGTACCCTCCGTCCTTTGAAAAGAATTCCTCGACTTCATCGGGATCGTATATGATCAGCTCCTCCTGCCCGAGAGCCGTGAGATTTTCCGATACTTCTGCTGTTTTTCCCTCTTCAGGATATATTGTATATTCAATGTACTTCATAATATCATCTTCCGTTTCCAAACATATTTTAGCATATCAGCCCGTTTTTCGCCCTGCCTATGAAACAAATCTGCAAATGCGCTGTCCCTGTCCGGGGATGTATACCGAAAAGAAATGCAGCCGAACAACTCACGAAAAACATTGACGGAAGAAAATGACAAGGTAATAATATACATATATAAAATGCAGGATTTGAGGTAACTTATGATCAAAAGCAAATCTCTGGGTAAAAAGATACAAATGGCGATGCTCGTACTGGTAGTGGGACTGCTCTTCACGGCTACCGCTATTTTCGGTTTCGGAATGATAGGCGTGTCCAGAACCATGTCGGCATCTAACAGGAATCTTAACGATACCATAGGAGAAAAATCATCAGATTACATGACCGAGGCTTCAAAGCAGCGCATGCTTGAGCTGTCCGGTGAGAAAGCCGCTGTGGCAGATGAGGTGTTTCAGGAATTCGAAAAAGATGTACTGACCGTTGCTTCAGTAGCTGAGCATATCTACAACAATCCCGGGCTGTACGGCTCAAGGAGCGTGCCGCTTCCGGATGCTTCCAAAGACGGAGAACTGACCATACAGGTCCTTTATTCTTCCAAGACAAACCCATGGGACCCGGTGGTGGCAAACGAACTGAGCCTCATAGGCAATGTACAGGATGTACTCATGGCTGTGAACGGGAACAACGATAAAATGGCCTCCGTTTACGTTGCGACCGAATCGGGATTCATGGTCCAGGCTGACTTCATCCCTGCTAAAAAATATGACGAATCCGGAACGCTGCTGCCTCTTGAAGCAAAAGAACGCCCCTGGTATATAGGTGCTGCCGAGAGCGGCATGCCGTATTTCACACCTGTCACGAAGGATGCACACACACCGAGGCTCGGTATCATGTGCGGGGTGCCGGTATACAAAGGTGATGTACTCGTTGCTGTAGCCGGAGCCGGTATGTACCTCGACGATATGGATGATCTCGTCAAGAGTGCCGACCTTGGCGGAAGCGGAAACGCCTGCATACTCAACAGAAGCGGACAGGTACTCTTTTCCACCTATACGGACGGCATCCTGGCGGCTGTTACCGACGCGCCGGACCTTCGCCTTTCCGAAGATGAAAATCTTGCTGCGATGGCAAAACAAGCCGTTGAGGGCGAAGAAGGCATCGCTGAGCTCACCATAGACGGAGAAGTATGCTATGCGGCATATTCTCCTATGCAGACCGTAGGATGGTCCATGGTCGTATTCCTTTCAAGAGAAGCCGTGGAACTGCCCACCAGACAGCTTATCGAAAATATGGATGCAATAACCGAAAAGTCAGTAGCAGATGCGGAAAACTATATGAGGAACACTTTCCTCCTCATGATAGGACTCATTTCCATTTCCGTGGCCATAGCCGTGTGGGTATCCGGCGCTCTTTCCCGCCAGGTCGTAAAACCCATACAAAAGCTCACAGACGAAGTTGGAAATATGCACGGAGAGAACCTGGACTTCACCTGGGATATGGATACGGGAGATGAGACCCAGGTCCTTGCAGAATCCTTCGCATCACTTACTACCCGCATGAAGGAGTATATAGCAGAAAACGAGAAGATTGCTGTAGAAAAGGAACGTATCAGCACAGAACTTTCACTTGCCAACAGGATACAGGCTGCCATGCTTCCGAGCATATTCCCACCCTTCCCGGAAAGAACGGACATAGACATATATGCCCTTATGGACCCGGCGCGTGAGGTCGGAGGAGACTTTTACGACTTCTTCCTCATAGACAAGAACCATCTGTGTCTCGTCGTCGCAGACGTTTCCGGAAAAGGAGTTCCGGCAGCCCTGTTCATGATGATATCAAAGACCATAATACAGAGCTACGCAAAGCTGGGTGTATCCCCTGCGCAGATACTCACCACGACCAACAACACCATCTGCGCCAACAACGAAGAAGAGATGTTCGTCACCGTATGGGTGGGCATACTGGATCTGCGCACGGGCAAGATGAAAGCAGCCAATGCGGGACATGAGTACCCGGTCATCAAGAATAAAGACGGAGAATTCGAGCTTTTGAAAGATAAACATGGCTTCGTGATCGGCGGAATGGCAGGCTGTACATACAAACAGTACGATCTTGACATGGAGCCTGGTTCAAAACTGTTTCTTTATACAGACGGAGTCCCCGAAGCAATGGGAGGAGAAAAGGGTGATGAAATGTATGGTCTTGAACGCATGCTGGAAACTCTGAACACCCACAAGGATGAAACTTCCGAAGAGATCATCAAAAATGTCCGCAGCTCCATAGAAGATTTCGTCATGGATGCAGAGCAGTTTGACGACATAACCATGCTCTGTATAGAATATAAAGGACAAAATAGTGAAACCGCTTAAAGAAAGGGAGGAATAAGACAGATGAAAATAGCCGTATTCAACGGAAGTCCGAGAAAAGAAAATACCAGTGCTCTCATTGAAGCCTTCTGCGAAGGTGCAAAGGAAGCCGGACATGAGACCGAAATATATCACGTTGGTAAAATGAAGATAGCAGGCTGCCTGGGATGTAACTACTGCCACACAAAAGGAGAAGGCAGCTGCGTACAGAAAGACGACCTTGAGAAGATAATGCCGGCGTACAGAGAAGCCGATATGATAGTTTTCGCTTCTCCCATCTACTATTTCGCCATGACCGCTCAGATAGAGGCAGCGATCCAGAGGGTCTACTGCGTAGGGAAGCCCCTCAAAGCAAAGAAAGCTGCTCTTCTTCTGTCATCAGGGTCAGACGGAGTTTACGATTCAGCTTTAGCACAGTTCAACTCATGCATGAAATATATGGGCATCGAGATCTCAGGGATCATCACAGCCCACGGCGACGAGAACAAATCGGAAGCCAAGCTCGCTGAAGTGAGAGATTTTGCAAAGAAACTCTAAAAAACATATGTGAAGACATGATAATCCGGAGGCCGCCGCCTCCGGATTATTCATATGTCATTGATCTTTTTCTCTAATCGCTGTATAGGAACTGGCGATGCTTGATATCTTCAAGGAGCATCACTATCTCCACCAGGAGCTCCTTTTCGCTCATAAATTTCATTACTTGTAAATATGTCACGAATTAAATCACTACTTGGACTATACCTGCATACATGCAAGCATCACGGGTCTGTCCTTAAGTATCTTGCCGAGCTTTTCGAAGGCTTCCATAACCTCGAACCCCGCTGTAGCCATTTTCTCGTAGCGCTTCCCGGGGTCGACTATCTTGTTGGACCGAAGGTGACTTATGTATTTTTGTGATTTATAGAAAAAATATTAATTTCCTTTACATTAGTGCAGTTTTTTGCGAAATGTAAAATTGTATATCAAATGTCAGGAAATCACTCAATTTGCATTCACCAGCCTCTAAGATGCTTGAAATTTCAAGATTTAGGGGCTTTTCTTTGCTATTCTTCGCATATTGTGTCACGAGAGTGCGGCGACATTTTTTCAAATATATCTTATTCGCTTATAGGGGCA
>CAYUGP010000028.1:0-6661 GCA_964444315.1 uncultured Oscillospiraceae bacterium
TAGCAAAGTGTCGGGTTGATGGTGTTTCTCATCCATGCTGTCATTGCGCCAGCAACTTCCAGGTCTTCCGTGGTAACGGGGTTGCCCTTCTTGTCGTATGCAAGAACGATGTTTCCGATCCTTTCGCGGAGGTCGGGCAGATCTCTTGCTACAGCAAGGATAGCCATGAGCTCGGAAGAAACTGCGATGTTGGTCCTTGTCATCATGCGGAATCCTTCCTTGTCTCCTTCGCCGAGACCTATCTCCATCTTACGGAGTGCCTGGCAGCAGAAGTCCATTACGAAGTTCCATTCGATCCTTTCGGGGTCGATGTCCAGTCTCTTGAGACCGATCTGAGCAAGTCTTTCATCATCATAGTTTCTCTCGTGCTGCATTCTTGCGTTGAGAGCTACCATACCCAGGTTGTGGGCGTTCATGATGTCGTTGATGTCTCCTGTGAGTCCGAGGGAGAATTCCGTCATCGGAACGAGAAGAGCGTTTCCGCCGCCTGCTGCTGTTCCCTTAACGTTCATCGTCGGGCCGCCGGAAGGCTGACGGAGGCATCCGCCTGCATTCTTTCCGATGTAGCCGAGTCCTTCGATAAGGCCGAGGCTTGTTGTGGATTTTCCTTCACCGAGAGGTGTAGGAGTGATTGCTGTTACCTCAATGAACTTTCCGTCCGGTTTGTCCTTGAGTCTTTCCATGATCTTGAGGAAGTCAAGCTTCGGTGTTCTGCCGTAGGGGATGATCTCATCATCGAGAAGTCCCATCTTCTCCTTGAAATACTCAAGAGGGGGAAGGTTCTTCATCGCGTCTTCCGCGATTTCCCAGTCTTTGTGTTGTGTAGGATCTAGCATGTTGATTGCTCCTTTCAAATAGTGCAGTGGTTGATATGTTAACGGCTTTACTGACCGTTTAACCCGTATTTTTTGTCACATACCGCCTTTGCAGCTTTGGCTGCCGCAACGGCATCTTTGGTGTAGATATCCGCCCCTATCATCTTGGCGTATTCATCCGTGACCGGTGCTCCGCCGACCATGATGGTGACTTTTTTGCCTGCCTTTGAATTTCTGATATATTCGACGGTCTCTCTCAGTGAATCGAGAGTGAATGTGAGAAGTGCTGAAAGTGCAACTATATCGCAGTCGGGATTCTGTTTCAGCGCCTTCACGAATTCTTCCGGAGGCACGTCTATCCCGAGATCTATGACTTCCAGGCCCGACGCCTGCATCATGATCGACACAAGATTCTTTCCTATGTCATGCAGATCTCCGGCAACGGTCCCTATGATGACTTTACCTGATTTGGCAACTCCGGATGAAGAAAACCTGGGCTTTAGGACGGCAACGCCCTTTTCCATGGTCTTTGCAGCCGTGAGCATTTCGGGAACGTAGATGTCGTTGTTCTGGAATTTCTCACCTACTTCATCCATGGCTGTGATCATCGAATCGAGCACTTCTTCACTGCCGGCTCCTTTCTCAAGAGCCTCCATCACCACACTGGTCACAGTGTTTAGTTTTCCGTTGCTGACAGCGTCTTTTATCTCTTCGTTGATCATAACCTGTTACCGAATTCTGCCATATTAATACACTTTTATTATACGGGAGAACATAGCAAATTAACAGTACGGGGCTTTTGTAGAATCCTACAAAAAAACTTGACTGTTAGAATACAATATACTACAATACATACAATAAACGTCGTTGTCACCAAAGGGGAGGCGAAGGCATGCAGCTGTCTCTAAACATCATAAATGACGCCCTCTCAGATCTCCGTCCGAGCATCAGAGTCCTGGACACTTCTTCGAAGGTCTCATCAGTCAGCATCTACAACAAAAGAAAGAAATCTTTCTCACCAGAACATATCTACGTGGGCATGCTCAGTGACCTTCTGGCCAACGAGCCCTCATCCCCCGGAGTCTTTTTCGTTGCCATCCCTGACAAGAAAAAACCTTCGGACATACCCGACGGACATCTCATGAACGCCATAGTCCTTGAAAAGGAATGCGAAATGCTCGATGTCTTCGAGCTTCTTCAGGCTACTTTTTCGGATATTTCCACATGGTGCGAAGGCATGGACTTTTTCCTTATCAGGAAGAAATCCATACAGGACGTTCTCAATCTCTGCGAACAAATAATAGGAAACTATATAACCATAACCGACTCGTCGTTCTCGCTGGTCGCCTATACGAACAGTCTGAAGTGCGACTGTCCCCATACCAACGACCTCGTGAGACACGGCTACTATAACCAGGACGCCATAGCCAAGTTCAACGCTTTAAGGCTTCCCGAGTTCTGGAAGGATGCCAACGACATATATATCGACGACAGCCTGGCTATCGCCGCATATCCGACCATAAGCAAAGTCATTCACTACAACAACGCATACTTTGCCCACGTGGTGATGCTCTGCGACAAGAAACCTCCCACACCGGGGCTCGTAGACATGTTCAAGATACTGATAGACCATCTCATGGTCTGTTTCGAACGCCAGTGGGTGGAAAACAACCAGATGCCCCACGTTTATGACAGCCTCATACTCAGCCTCATCGAAGGGAACGGACCCGGTCCCGATACAATAAATGAAAGAGCCAAGGCCTCAGGTCTTCCCGCAGAAGCCAATTTCAGGCTCCTGAAGATATCGGCCGACGGCAGCGGCGGCGTAATGCTCCAGAGACTTTCCCAGGAGCTCCAGGACCACATCCCCGAAGCCAAGGTGACTCTCTCGAAGAGCAACCTCATAGTTCTCATAGTCCAGAACATCAAGCACAAGAACAGATTCGACCAGATCATAGAGATGCTTCAGGAGATACTCGACCACTACAGAGCGAAGTGCGGCGTTTCAGATCCCTTCACAAATCTCACAGATCTCAACCTTGCAGGTATACAGGCCAATGTAGCTCTTCAGTACGGATACCGTTCTACTTATCCCTACTTTGCCAGCATCACCGCAAAGAAGTATCCGAGAGTGTATACCTACGAAAGCAGCTATCCGAGGTATCTTCTTACCGCCACACCGGAAAGCGAGAAGATCTCTAAGTCGAACGCCGCTTTCAACACCCTCAGCGAACTGTACAGATACGATCAGGAACACAACACAAACAACCTTGAGCTCCTCTACGTCTACCTCATAAACGACAGAAAAGCCACGGAGACGGCGGAGATAACCCACATGCACAGGAACAACGTCATCTACAGGATAAGCAGGATATCGGAAATGGCCGATCTGGACCTTGACGATCCGCAGGTCAGATTCAGGCTTCTCCTTGCATACGAGCTCTTCACCGTATAGGAATAAATTACAAAATGAGACTCCATTTTAGTGCAAGATTATCATTGCGCTGAAACTTACGGAGTGCTAATATTAAGTCAACAATTAAATAACTGCTGCTCCGCCCATCATGGGCAAATGCGGGAAAGGGTCAGAAGCCCACGAGAAGGTCACTGTAAAGCCGCCAATCACGGACAAGTCAGAATACGCCGGAGCAGTATAAAATTTCTTGCCGTATCCGGGAAATTGAGCAACATCAAATCCCTGTGAAACCGGTTCACAGGTGTTTTTTTTGGAGGTAAAAGAATGAAGAAAGTTATTTCTATCGTACTTGTCCTTGCTATGATCCTCTGCTTCGCAGCATGCGGCAAAAAAGAAGAACAGCCGGCAAAAGGTCCGGGAGTATATGTGACCATCGTCAATGCAGGCGAGATCGTAGTCGCAAATGAATTCGTAGAACTCGAAGACTTTGACGGAAACGGCGCATACAACATCGACGAAGTACTGAGAGCCGCACACAAGCAGTTCGGAAAAGAAGAAGATTATGCTTCTTCCGAAGGTCAGTACGGACTCGGTATCACAAAGCTCTGGGGAGATGAAAGCGGAGCGTTCGGATACTACGTAGACCACGTAAGTGCAATGAGCCTTGCAGATCCCGTAGTCGAAGGACAGAAAGTAGTTGCTTTCGTCTATGCAGACAAGGTCACATGGACTGACCAGTACTCCTACGTGGAAAGCGCTGTAGTCGAGAACGGAACACTCACCGTACATGTCTGCAAAGCAGGATTCGATGAGAACTGGGCACCTGTAGCTCTCGATGCTGAAGGAGCTGAAGTATTCCTCGACAACACATCCCTCGGAAAGACCGACGCAACGGGCAAAGTCACCTACAAGCTCGGAAGTGAAAAGAACTTCAGACTTACAGTAAAAGGTGAAGGACTTGTTCCTGCAATCGCAGATATAGCTGTTCAATAAATGAATGAAATCACCAAAATTTAAGAATTTCCTTTCTCTACTCTTAACACTACTATTACTACTGCCTGGATCGGCACTTCCTGCTTACGCAGAGGGTGCCGATTTCGGCGTTTATACAGAGGCTTTTCTCGACATGAAGAGAGCCTCTGTCGGCGCTGTTTCATACCAGGACATGGTCACCAATTTCTTTTCTAAGGACCCGGGAAACGGCGAAGAGTGGTATGTCATGACCCTGGCGCAGACCAGAGATGACATCAACTACGCTGTCTACAGAAAAGCCCTCGGAGAATACATCCAAAACAACGAGATACCCGGCGCCACCCAGAGACAGAAAGTTGCCCTGACCTTCATATCAGTGGGCGGAGATAAAGAGATCATAAAAGACGTAGTCGACGAGACTGTAGGAAAACTCGGCACCATGTCCTACGTTTACGGCCTTCACCTTCTCAACAACGGAGCGCCCAGCGCTCTGTATACGGCTGAGGATCTGGTGGATGCCATTCTTGACATGCAGAAAGCTGAAGGCGGATGGGCCATCATGGGCGACTACGCCGATGTGGACACCAGCGCCATGACCATACAGGCACTGGCCCCCTTCTATGACAAGGATCCAAGGGTCAGAACCGCCGTGGACAGGGCTTTCAGCCTGCTCGGGCAAAAGCAGCTCGATGACGGATCGTACTTCTCCTTCGGAAGCCCCAATCCGGAAGGCACGGCTCAGATACTCCTTGCTCTTGCCTGCATAGGACAAGACGGAGCCAAGGATGAGAGGTTCATAAAGAACGGCAACACTCTCGTAGACGGTATACTTCTTTTCAAGACCGAAGAAGGAACGTTCTCGCACACCATGGGAGGCCCTGCGGACAAGACCACCACGGGCCAGGTAATGTACTGCTCCGCCGGATATACCATGATGAAGAACGGTGAAGGGTCTCTCTTCGTGTTCGACAACTTGCGGGAAGCCGAGACCGATGATTCCATCGACCTTCACAAAAACGACGGCAAGAAGATAAGCATAAAGACTGTCCTCTACATAGCCACGGCTGTTATAGCTGTGATATGGACTGCTCTGCTTCTCTTAAAACGCCAGAAAAAACTAAACGCTTATCTTTCGGTGGTGCTGGTCTGCGCAGCAGCAGTATTCCTTATCCACACGATCAACATTGAAAAACCCGACGATTACTATTCCAGCGATTACGAGATCACCGGAGAGACCATAGAATGCGATCTGGCCATCTACTGCAATACGGTCGCAGGCAAAAAGGACTTCATACCTGAAGACGGCATCATTCTCGAGAGGACTACGATCACCGTCGAAAAAGGCATGACAGCTCTCCAGCAGCTTGCCATAGCAGCTAGAAACAACAAGATACAGCTGGATCTGAAATCCGATTACGTTGCCGGCATAGGATATATTTACGAAAAAGATTTCGGGGATGTATCAGGATGGATGTACAGAGTCAACGGAGAATATGCCTCCGTCAATGCAGTCAACTACACGCTCCAGGAAGGAGATTTCGTGGAATGGCTCTATACAGTCGATCTCGGTAACGATATAGGGAACGAATATATAGGAGAATAAGCTGAGAAGTTTTACGGATTACAACCCTCTTGCAGTATTCATTTACTACATGTGTGTGATGCTTCCGATAATGTTTTTCCAGAACCCGTTTGTATCCGGGGCAGGACTGTTATCGGGCTTTTTGTATTACCTTGTGAAAAACGGAGCAAAGGGCCTTAAGAACGTTCTCTGGATATTCATAGTTCCCGTTGTCGGAGCCCTGCTCAATCCCCTCTTCATGCATAACGGAGTGACGGTGCTGTTCGTGATGAACGACAACCCTATCACTCTCGAAGCAGCTCTTTTCGGTCTTTCATCAGGAATCATGATCGCAGGCGTCCTCATGTGGTTCGCCTCTTTCAACCAGATAATGACCAGCGATAAGCTTCTGTACATATTCGGCAGCGTATCTCCCAAAGTCGCGCTAATCTTGTCCATGACTCTGAGATACATACCTCTGTACAAGCAGCAGATAACGAAGACAAACAACGCCCAGAAGGCCATGGGCCTTTACAAGGACGAAAATCTCATAGACAAACTCAAAGGCGGCATCAGGATCTTTTCCGTGATGGTGACCTGGGCACTGGAAAACGGCGTCATAACAGCCGACTCCATGACAGCCAGAGGTTACGGTATAGGAAAGAGGTCCAGATTCGCCATTTTTAAATGGGAAAAACAGGACTTTGCATTTCTTGCAGCATCTCTTGCTCTTCTCATTACCGCAGGAATAGCAGGAGTAACGGGCAAGTTCAGCATCGAATGGTATCCCGCCATCAAGCCTGCAGAAGGCGGCATTACAGCTGTCATCAGCTTCGCAGCCTTCGATCCCCCTTGGCGGTTATCACTTGTGTATAACTGCCGTCATCGTTTTTACGA
>CAYUGP010000028.1:6671-12057 GCA_964444315.1 uncultured Oscillospiraceae bacterium
GCTCCTGTGCCTCATCCCCGATTACCTGCAGATAAAGGAGGAAACAAGGTGGAGATCCTTACAGTCCAAAATCTGAATTTCAAATACTCTCTGGGCAATGAGCCGGTGCTCCACGACATTTCCTTCTCCGTGAACGAAGGAGATTTCGTTGCCATATGCGGTCCCACGGGATGCGGCAAATCTACCTTGCTCAAGATGATCAAAAGAGAGCTCACACCCTACGGCGAAAGGACCGGCGAAATACGCTTTGCAGGAGTGCCCATCGACGACCTGGATCCGGCAGTATCTGCCTCCGGTATAGGATACGTCATGCAGCGCCCCGAGCAACAGCTTGTAACGGATAAGGTCTGGCACGAGCTTGCTTTCGGTCTTGAAAACATGAACGTCCCCCAGGACACCATCAGAAGAAAAGTGTCCGAGATGGCATCATATTTCGATATAGAGGACTGGTTCGAAAAGAGCGTCGACGAGCTGTCAGGCGGTCAGAAACAGCTTCTGAACCTCGCTGCCATCATGGTCATGCAACCCATAATCCTCATACTCGACGAACCCACCTCCCAGCTCGACCCCATAGCATCATCGGACTTCCTTACCACGGTCCAGAAGCTCAACAGGGAAATGGGACTTACGGTCATACTCGTCGAACATAAGCTTGAGGAAGTGGTCCCCATGGCCAACAAGCTTCTTGTCATGGAGAACGGAAGAGTCCTCCACTACGACGAGCCCAGGGAAGTATGCAGAAAACTGGAAAACAGACCTGACCTCCTCGAAGCCATGCCGGCCAGCGTAAAACTGTATAACGAACTGGATACTGGAGATGACTGTCCCCTTACGGTACTCGAAGGCAGAAGATGGATAGAAAAGAATTTCGAGAACTCAGTCGAATCCCCCGCATATACTCCCTATGAGCACTCTGAAAAGTCCGCACTTTCCTTAGAGGACATATGGTTCAGATACGAAAGAAAAGGGCACGACATTCTGAGAGGAATGAAGCTCAACATATATGAGGGTGAGATATTCTGCATACTCGGAGGCAACGGCTCAGGAAAGACCACTACCCTGTCCGTTGCAAGCGGGATACACAAAGCCTACAGCGGAAATGTAAAGGTCTTCGGAAAGGACATATCGGAGTACAAGGGCCAGTCCCTTTACAACGAATGCCTGTCTCTGCTTCCTCAGGACGTTCAGACCGTGTTCCTGAGAAACACGGTGAAAGAAGAACTGAAAGAGGCAATGGACATACTTCCCACCCTCCCCTACAGCCTGGATCATCTCATGGACAAGCATCCTTACGATCTGTCCGGAGGAGAGCAGCAGCTTCTCGCTCTTGCCAAGGTCCTGGCTTCGAAGCCAAGGCTCCTGCTTCTCGATGAACCCACAAAAGGAATAGACGCCCACTCAATGACAGGCATCATAGGAGTTCTTAAAGAGCTTAAAGCAAAAGGCATGACCATAGTCATAGTCACCCATGATGTTGAGTTCGCTGCAAGAACGGCGGACAGATGCGCCATGGTATTCAGAGGTGAAGTCACCTCCGTAGATACTCCGAGAGAGTTCTTCTCGGAAAACAACTTCTATACGACTGCTGTCAACCGCATAACCAGAGGTTACTTCAAATCCTGTATCACCCTGGACGATGCTGTGCAGCTTTACAGGATACAGAGAAGAAAATGACCTACGTCGGATTGTCAATTTTGATAATGCTTCTCACTATCGCAGCATTTTACCTGCGTTTCGAGAAGAAAAAGGTCAGGTCCAGACGGCTAGTTATAATTGCCGTCATGACAGCCCTGTCTGTTTTAGGCCGCTTTGTTTTCGGTGCCCTGCCCGCCTTCAAACCCATCACGGCCATAGTCATAGTCACAGCCATATGGATGGGACCTGAGTGCGGATTCATGGTAGGATCGCTTACGGCAGTCATATCGAACTTCTATTTCGGCCAGGGACCCTGGACTCCATTCCAGATGGTCGCCTGGGGACTCATAGGAGTTCTTGCGGGACTTCTTTCGAAATCCCTCAAGAAAAACAAGATATGGCTCTACACCTTCGGATTTTTAGCAGGCATACTCTATTCAAACTTCATGGACATATGGACGGTGCTCTGGTACGGCCAGGGCTTCGTATGGAGCATGTATAAAGCAGCTCTGATCACAGCCCTCCCCTATGCCGCATCGAATGCCGTGTCCAACGTGATCTTTCTGATACTCATAGGAAGGCCCTTCGGCGAAAAGTTCGACAGAGTCATCAACAAATACGGGATATAAAATAAATATATATGAAAGGCATATCATGAAATACTACTTATCTACCATTGCGGACGTACTGGATGAATGGGATGAAAACACAAAAACGGAAGTGATACATTACGTGCATGCAACAGAGCCTGTAGCATCCAAATACGGACTCGGACTGGAACTTGCAGAATTCTGTATTTCAGAAAACTGCGACGACCCTTCCCTCATAATGGACTTCTTCGAAGAGAACGTCGCTTTAAACAATGATTTTATCCTTCATGCGCCATACAATGAACTCTTCCCCCATGCCATAGAACCGGCGGTTGTAAGAGTTGCAGAAGAAAGGTATGACCAGAGCTACAAGCTGTGTCTTAAGTACGGAGTAAAGAAAATGGTTGTCCATGCGAACTATGTTCAAGCCCTATACTTTCCTTCCTGGTTCATACCTCAGCAGATAAGCTTCTGGAAGAAATTCCTCAGAGAGCATCCCGGAGACACCAAGATAGTCATAGAAAACGTCATGGAGGCAGAACCATATCTCATTACGGAGATAGTAAAAGGTGTGGGTGATGAGAGATTCAGGATGTGCCTCGACTTCGGCCATGCAAATCTCCAACCTGAACATACTCTTGACGAGTGGCTGAAAGATTGCGCACCATATATATCCCATCTCCACATACACAACAACGACGGCCCTTCCAAAGGCATAGCAGGAACGGGAGATTTCCACAGAGGCCTTGGAAAAGGTATAATAGATTACGATCATATTCTCAGGAAGGCTGATGAGATCATAAAAATACCGGATCTTACGGCCAGCGTAGAAAGCTACGATCTGGAAGAATCCGCCCTTTGGCTCAGAGAGAAAGGATTTATATAACTAAATGGAACAGGAAATACTGGATATAATAAACAACATAAAACCTCTCGATCAGGCTGCATTAAAAGCTGCTGAAGAAAGGCAGGCAAAGCTTGCAAAACCTCCGGGGTCTTTGGGAAAACTCGAAGAGATCTCCATACAGCTTGCAGGTATAACAGGAAAACTGAACAACAACTTGGACAGAAGAAGGATCATTGTACTCTGTGCAGATAACGGGATCATCGAAGAAGGCGTATCCTGCACCCCTAGATCTGTAACCGCAGCACAGGCCGTCAACATGACTAAAAGACTCACCGGTATGTCCTCCATGGCAAAGGGCTTCGGAGACGACGTTCAGGTCGTCGATATGGGCATTGCAGACCCCTACGAGTGCCAGGATATAATAGACTACTCCATCGCGAAGGGCACTAAGAACTTCCTTAAGGAAGACGCCATGACAAGAGAACAGTGCGTCGAAGCAATCTGTATTGGAGCAAAATTGGCAAAGCTCGCTAAAGAGCAGCACGTGGATATAATAGGCGTAGGAGAGATGGGCATAGGAAACACTTCCTCCAGCGCCGCAGTTCTTTCCGTTCTTACGGGGCTCGACATACCTACCGTGACCGGAAGAGGCGGAGGTCTTACGGATGAAGCCTTCGAGAACAAGAAAAGAGTTCTCGAAACTGCCATAATCCACAGGAAGCCCGACAAAAACGATGTTATAGATGTTCTTTCAAAAATCGGGGGATTCGATCTCGCTGCAATGTGCGGAGTGTTCCTTGGATGTGCCCTTTACCGCATACCTGCGGTTATAGACGGCATAATATCAGTTGTTGGAGCTCTCTGCGCTGCAAAACTCTGCCCTCTCGCCGGACAGTACATGTTCCCTTCACACAAGAGTTTTGAGCCCGGATACCTGTACGCACTGAAAGCGATAGATCCCAGAATGGATCCCTTCCTTGACCTCGGAATGAGGCTCGGAGAAGGATCAGGCTGCGTGCCGGCCTTTGAGGTCATGCAGGCTGCCTGCTATATGATGAACGATATGGCCAGTTTCAATGAAGATTCCGGCATCAATGATGATTATCTCGATGAGATCAGAAAAGGAGACAAATTCTCTGTATGACCATCTTCATTTCAGGCGGATGTAAAAACGGAAAATCCTCTATCGCCGAAAATTGTTGCACGGCCCTTTCCAATGGCGGTCCTTTGTATTACATTGCCACCATGCAGGCTTTTGACGATGAGGACAGAGAAAGGATAAAGCGTCACAGGGCCAGCAGAGCCGGCAAAGGCTTCGAGACCCTTGAACAGCCCCTTCATATTTTAGACTGCCTGAAAAGCTCAGACCCCAAAAACGGTACATATATATTAGACAGCGTAACAGCTCTGATGATAAATGAGCTTTACTCAAATACCGGGGCCATGGGTGAAGACACCTATGATCTTACATCCGATCCTAAAGCAGCAAAAAGAGTTGCATCGGAACTCACCGAGCTTTGCAGAAGCGTTAAGAACATAGTTTTTGTCAGCGACTATATCTACTCTGGTATAGACGCCTACAGCGAATATACGGAAGATTATCTGAAGGCTCTGTCCTTCGTCGACAAGGCTCTTGCAAAGGAGTGCGACGCCGTGGCTGAAGTCTGCATAGGAAATATCAATATGCTGAAAGGAGAACTGCCCTTATGACCGGTTTTTTCATGGCATGGCAGATGTTCCTCTGGATACCATGTCCGAGCAAAAAATGGGATGACACAAAAGTTAAGAACATGCTCCTGTGGCTCCCCGTCATAGGGATCATAGCAGGAGCGCTCTGGTATCTGGTCTTCTTTCTGTTCGATACTTTCGGAAAGGGAGTCGGAGCCGTAGCGGCAGCGGTCCTCACGGTTTTCCCGTGGCTCATTACAGGATTCATGCATCTTGACGGATATATGGACTGCGCCGATGCTGCCCTCTATTTCGGCACAAAGGAAACAAAACTCGAAATACTCAAGGATTCACACGTGGGGAGTTTTGCAGTCATAGCGGCTGTGATCCTAGGAATACTGCAGTTTGCGGCATTTTTACAGATAGGCGTAAACGCGCCGGGTTTTGCCCAGATGCGCGTGCTCATATTCATCCCTGCCCTCTCAAGGTGCTTTTCAGTTGAGAATCTGTTCTGGCTGAAATCACTTTCCACCAGCGAGTATGCAAACATGCCTATGAAGGAAAAGAGGCGCTACCGCGTGGTACCGGCACTGGAGAGCCTTGCCTGCTTTGCTGCGGTTTTTTATCTCTGCCACGCATACGCATT
>CAYUGP010000029.1:0-11963 GCA_964444315.1 uncultured Oscillospiraceae bacterium
ACTATATCTCACTATTTCAAGGTGTTTCACTATTACTCACCCACTATATCTCACTGTAAGTCACTATAAATCACTGCGAAAATGGTGTACTTTTTGGTGTAATGGTGTAAAAGGTTGTTTTATTCAGTTTATTTAATATATAAATCTTCAATAGTCAAGCCATTATTAGTTTCTAATCGTATCGCTAAACAACCAGTAGCTGTAGGATAGGTGATAACTAATTTGTCTCCCTTGGTCAAATCATACTCAAACGTCGGACAATTGATCCACAGTCTCAGTCTATGTGGCAAATATGAAAAGTCCAATGCAGTTATGTTCTCTCCGCCTTTTCGCTCTATGTACTTTTTTACTCCATATGCACTTCGTGGTTTGTTTAAAAAATTATCGATGTATACGACTATTAACACAACTATTAATATGACTATACAGATAGTGATTATCTTTTTTAGTATATGGTTGTGCATAATACTATTCTATTGATTTGTCAGCGTCGCAGAACTGTAATAGCTGATCATATAATACCCACAAAAAACTGAATAGTTCACTCCACCATAATTACGATTACATGTTTCCGGACAATAAATAACATTCCCCGATGCATCAGTATTTATCACCTCAGTATGACCAGGCTTATGAGACCAAGACCCATCTGGATTCTGTCTATACCAATGATAGTCATGGCTTGGATCGATTACTAATGCCACCTTGTACTCATTTGTACCAGGCGTTTCATATGTACTTGAAGAATCGATACCTAGTAAATTTGAAAGATATAAGATATCTTCAGAAGTACTATTTGCTTTTCTATATAACGTGATAAGTATTGCATTAGCTATACCTCCTGAAGATATTATACTAAAAATCCCCCATATATCAATACATATTATTCCCCATATTGCAATACATAATAATCCTTGTTTTCCAATACATTTAAAACGGCAAACAGTCCCGCATTCATGATTTAAGCTTTTTGTCAAATGTGCGATTTTCCGCTAAATATAAAAGTACACCACTGATTTGGTGTACTTTTTGGTGTATTTGCAATTTTTGAGGCTGAGAAACGTTGAAATTTCAACGTTTTCAGGCTACAGTGGCTTCATTGTCGGGAAAAGAAGGACATCTCTGATGCTCTGGTTATTCGTAAGGAGCATCACGAGCCTGTCTATACCAATTCCCAGACCACCTGTCGGAGGCATACCGTACTCGAGGGCATTTACGAAGTCGTAATCCACTTGGCATTTTGCCTCCGGTTCAAGTGCCTTTCTCTCCTTTACCTGACGCTCGAATCTCTCGCGCTGATCTATGGGATTGTTGAGTTCAGAGAAGGCATTCCCGAATTCCATAGCGTTTATGAAAAATTCGAAACGCTCAGTGAAATCTGGATCGGACGGTTTTCTCTTGGCCAGAGGGGAATTGTCTACCGGATAATCATAAATAAAGGTGGGCTGGATAAGATGCTCTTCAACGAAAGCATCGAAGAACTCAGCGAGAATGTTGCCCCTTGTCTTTATCTCGGGAAGCTCAACGTTATGAGCCTTTGCTGCTGCGATGGCATCTTCGTCCGTCTTCCAGTCGTCATAGTCCACTCCGGAATACTCCTTCACAGCCTCCTTCATGGTCATTCTTCTCCACTTGTTGAAGTCTATGGTCTGCTCGCCGTAAGGTATGACCCTAGTCCCGCAGATCTTGTCTGCAAGGTCTTTGAAAAGGTCTTCTACCAGATCCATCATTCCTTCGAAATCCGTATAAGCCTGGTAAAGCTCTATGGACGTGAACTCCGGATTGTGCCTCGTGTCCATACCTTCGTTCCTGAAGATACGGCCTATCTCGTAAACTCTGTCGATACCTCCGACGATGAGCCTCTTAAGATAAAGCTCAGTCTCGATACGCAACACCATATCCATATCAAGTGTATTGTGATGTGTTGTAAAAGGTCTTGCGCTGGCGCCTATTTCGAAAGGAGTGAGAATGGGCGTCTCTACCTCAAGATAGCCTCTTGCGTCCAGGAAAGCCCTGATCTCTGCAAGGATGGCGCTTCTCTTCTTGAATGTATCTTTCACTTCCGGATTTACTATGAGATCCACGTAGCGCTGACGATATCTGAGTTCCTGGTCAGTGAGACCGTGGAACTTTTCAGGAAGAGGATTCAAAGCCTTTGTAAGAAGGGTAAATTCCGTGACCCTTACGGAAAGTTCTCCCGTCTTGGTCTTGAACAGTTCCCCGTAGACTCCGACTATATCCCCTATATCGATCATCTTTTTGAAGGATGCATATTCCTCTTCACCCAGGTTGTCTCTGGTAACGTAAAGCTGTATATCGCCTTCCTGATCCCTTATATGAGCAAAGCTCGCCTTGCCCATGACCCTCTTGGATATGAGCCTTCCTGCCAGCCTGTGGAACTTGCCGCTGTGCTCTTCTGGATCCAGATGGTCATAATGCTCCTTAAGCCAGGAAGAGTATGCATCCTGCCCGAACTTGGTTATGGCATAAGGGTCCTTTCCCTCTGCCTGAAGGGCAGCCAGCTTGTCTCTTCTTATCTGAGACTGTTCGGATATGTTAAGATCTTCTGCCATTTTTACTCCTTGCTGATACCCATTACCTGATAATGGAGGATCATGTTGTCTGTTCCTTCCTTGGTCTCGATGGTGATCTCGACCTTATCGCCCTTCTTCTTCCCTATGAGGGCTTTGCCCACCGGGCTCTCGTTTGAGATCTTGTCGTTCAGGGGGTCTGCGTCAGTGACACCGACTATGGTGTAGGTGAAAGTCTCCTTAGTCGTAAGGTCTTTAAGCTTTACGGAAAGACCCAGGTTGACCGTATCTCCCGAGATCTCATCTTCTGCAACGACCTTAGCGTTGTGGATCATAGCCTCAAGTTTGGCTATACGCTCTTCGACTTCGACCTGCTCATTTTTAGCAGCATCATATTCGGCGTTTTCGGAAAGGTCTCCGTAGGATTTTGCTTCCTTTAAGTGTTCGGATACTTCCGGTCTTCTTACGGTGATCAGATACTCATGTTCCTGAACAAGTTTGTCATAACCTTCCTGTGTAAGTAATACTGGTTCTTCTGGCATTTTCATATACTCCTTTATAGTTCTTTAACTTTTACTATCAATTCTCTTATCTCATCCGGTCCCGAGGCACCGTTGACCGCATTCCTGAGTTCTGCAGCCCCCTTCATGCCTCTGGTATACCAGGCAAAATACTTTCTCATCTCGAGGCAGGCTCTGCGCTCCCCCTTCTCCTCAAGGAGCAGATCGAAATGCTCCTCTATGAGGGATGGATCGAAAAGCTCGCTCTTTTTCCCCCTGAACAGCCAGGGATCTCCCATGGACGCTCTGCCGACCATTACCAGGTCGCAGCCCGTTTCCTCCATCATCCTATCCGCATCTTCCATGCTCCTGACATCTCCGTTTCCAATGACAGGTATGCTGAGAGCTTTCTTCACCTTTGTAATGGCATCCCAATCAGCCCGGCCGCTGTAGTACTGTTCTCTCGTCCTGCCGTGGACCGTAACGGCTGCGGCTCCCGCATCTTCCAGCCTCTTCGCAAATGACACATAGTCCTTCGATTCTCCGAACCCTATGCGCATCTTAACGGTGACAGGCTTTCCGGAACTCTCTTCCGATGCCTTTACAGCCGATTCCACCAGCCTTGCCGCAAGGTCCGCATCTGCGAGAAGGGCACTCCCTTCGCCGTTCTTTACGACTTTGGGGACCGGGCAGCCCATGTTGATATCAAAGAAGGCATTGGGGTTGTCTGCCAGTGCCTTGACAGCGTAAGCAATCATCTCAGGCTCGCTGCCGAAAAGCTGAAGGCCTACAGGCCCCTCCTTTTCGTCTATCCCGAAGAGCTCGGCCGTACCGGAACTTTTGTAATAAAGGCCTTTGGCAGATATCATCTCCGTATACGTGAGCGCTGCGCCCTCTCTGTGGCAAAGATACCTGTAGACACCGTCGGACACTCCGGCCAGCGGCGCAAGGATCATCCTGCTTCTTAGCTTAAGACCGAGGAACTCCGTTTCAGTGGTTGAGAGCATCTTTTTCTATCCTGAGGATAGCCATGGCGGTCATGAGACCGGGTACTATGGTGGTAGCCGTTATATCTACCCCCAGTATCTCCCTTATCCTCTTGAGCCTGTACTGTATGGTATTGCTGTGAACTCCCATGATACGGGCAGCCCTGGCAGTGGAAAGACCGGCGTCAAGCATGAACACACCGAGAGTCTCCTCCAGTTCTTTCATCTTCTTATCCGGAGTCTTTCTGAAAGGCTTGACCAGGTCAAGATAATTCCTCTTGTTGGCTCCACCTGCAAAAGCAATGGAAACGCAGTTACCCACGAAGGACAGTTCGAATTTGCTGAACAGTCTCTTTCTCGGGAAAATGTAATTCACGAAACCCAGGGTCTCGTTTATGGAATGGAAAGCGTTGCAAATGCCGTCGGTACCGCTTACGTGCTGGATAGCGAAGACATTCCTGACACCCATCCTGAACAGCTCTCTTGTAAGCTCGTTCCATTCATCATATTCACAGGTCTTCTGCTGCGGATTATTCAGCATTATACCTGCCACTTCGTCCTGTTCGAAAAGCTTGAGAAGCCTTAAGCCGTATTTCTCTTCAAAATCCGTAAAGAGCTTTATGGCGTCGTCCTTCTTGATGCCCGGGATGTAGAAGACACCTTCCAGATCCCTTTCGGCGATGCCTATCTCTTCGAGGAGAGCATTGACCAGGCTTCTGTTGCCCCTTCTGACCGCTCTGATGAGCTCGGCAGTGGCATCTCTTTCGGGAACGTAATTCCACATGCCTATGGCGAGCTGGATGATCTCTGCAAGTTTTGCTATATCATCCTGGCTGTAGGTGTTCTCATTGTCGACCAGCATCATGTAGTAACGCTTGCTGTCGATGTTTACAGGACCCCAGTATGTTACGACGCCGTTGACGTCGACTCTTGCACCGGTGACCTCACTGTCCATGCCCTGCTCGATCCTTGCGTGTACAGCATCCTCTATGGTCGTCTGATGGCGGGTCTCAACGGAAAAAATGGTGTTGAAATCGCTGCTGAACAGAACAATCTGAAAGTTGTTGTTTATAGCCGCCTGCCTCACGGCATCCTGAAAGTTGGCGTATTTCTCAAAATTCAGGAGGTAGTAAATGGTGTTTACCAGAAAACTGTTTGAAAAATTCTCAGCCATTTTTTATTTCTCATCCTTTTCTTCTTCGTTATTTTCTTCCCGTTCTTTCTCTTCCGATTCCCATTCCTCATCGGCTTCCTCAGAAGATTTCATGAACTCGTCGGCCATTTCCTTTAGTATTTCGAAATTGCCTTTTCTGTCGATGAAGGCCACTCTCTTGCCCTGTTTGATGGCTTCGGCTATCTGCTCATCCCTGGTGGGCTCTCTGTTTTCTTCCTCTTCTTTCTTTCTGCGCTCTTCAGCTTCCTTGTCTTCCTTTTCTTTTCTGACTTTTGCTTTGAGCCCGTTTTCTTCGGCTATCTCTCCGGCTGTCTTTGTGCCGGTGAATACGGCTTCGAATTCGCTTTCATCGAGGGTCTCCAGTTCAAGAAGGGCTCCCGCGACCCGGTCGAGTTCTTCCCTGTGTTCCTCGAGCATCTTCTTGCCTCTGGCATAGGCCTCGTCCATGATGCGCCTTACTTCCTTGTCTATCTTGCTTGCAAGATCCTCGGAATAGTTCTGCTTCGAAGTGAAGTCTCTGCCGAGGAACACCTCGTCAGCATCCGAATAGTTGACAGGGCCTATGGTATCGGACATGCCGTACTTGGTGACCATATCGTGGGCTATCTTAGTCGCTCTTTCGAGGTCGTTGCTTGCTCCTGTTGAGATATCTCCGAGGACCACTGCCTCAGCAAGCCTTCCACCGAGGAGCTCCACTATCTCGTCTTCCATTTCGCCCTTGGTCGCATAGTACCTGTCCTCTTCGGGAAGAGTCATGGTGAATCCTCCCGCAGAGCCTCTGGGCATGATGGTGACCTGATGCACGGGGTCTGAACCCGGGATCAGCCTCTGTATGACGGCATGGCCTGCCTCATGGTAGGCAGTCAGCTTCTTTTCCTTTTCGGACATGACCCTGCTGGTCTTCTTGGGGCCTGCGATGACCCTGGTGATGGCCTCTTCCAGATCGTCCATATGTATTATGGTGCCGTTTCTTCTCGCCGTGAGAAGAGCGGCTTCGTTCATCATGTTCTCTATATCCGCAGGAGTGAATCCCGGCGTCCTCTTTGCAAGTACTCCGAGGTCCACGTTTTCATCGATAGGCTTGTTCTTTGCATAGAGTTCGAATATGGCCTGTCTGCCCTTGACGTCGGGGACGGAGATAGTCACCTGCCTGTCGAACCTGCCCGGACGAAGAATGGCGGGGTCCAGAACGTCAGGTCTGTTGGTGGCTGCAAGGATTATGATGCCCTCGTTGACATCGAATCCGTCCATCTCTACCAGGAGCTGGTTGAGGGTCTGCTCTCTTTCGTCGTTTCCGCCGCCTATACCTGCGCCTCTTCTTCTTCCCACAGCGTCTATCTCATCTATGAAGACTATGCAGGGCGCATTGCGCTTTGCATCCTCAAAGAGGTCTCTCACCCTTGATGCACCGACACCGACGAACATCTCTACGAAATCTGAACCTGAGATGGAGAAGAAGGGAACTCCCGCTTCTCCGGCAACCGCCTTGGAGATGTGGGTCTTACCTGTTCCCGGAGGGCCTACGAGAAGGACGCCCTTGGGGATCCTTGCTCCGAGCTCAGTATACTTCTTCGGGTTCTTGAGGAAGTCCACTATCTCCGCAAGCTCCTGCTTCTCTTCTTCGAGACCTGCAACCTGCTCAAAGGTTATATCCTTGTCCCTGACCATGCGGGCCTTTGACTTGCCGAAGGACATGACCCCCTTGCCGTTGGCTCCGTTCATATTCCGCATCATTATCACCATGAGCACTATGAGTATGCCGGTAGGAATGATTGAAAGTATGGACAGCCAGTTGCTGGGCTTTACGGATTCCACCTTCAGCTTGCCTTCAGCCGCCTGGGGCACCACATACTCCTGGGACACGATGGCCATATCGTAGTCCGTAGGCGCATATGCTATGAATTTTGTTCCGTCTTTAAGAGTTCCCGAATAGCTGCGCGAAGACGAGGATATCTTCAGCGTATCCACCTTTTCGTTGGAAATGAGATCGACGAATTCGGAAAACTCCAGGGACTTGGTCTCCTGAGTATTGCCGTTTCCGAAGAAAAAGCTCACCACCAGCATTACGATGGCGAACATCACTGCGTATGAAATAAAAACTCCAAGACCGCTTGGACGATTGTTTTTGTTATTCAATTACAAAAATCCTCCCGTATATCTGCGATTTATTTGTTAAGTTACCACTATTTTGTTTTTTTGCAATAGATTATATCACGGACATCTGCCGTTTACAATGAAAATTACAATAAAATAACTAAAACAATATGAATTTTTTGTGTAAATAAAACAAAAAACCAATGAATCAATACTTGATATCCAGATGGTTGTGGGAAAGCACAACAAAGTAGATTGGGCTCCTTTATTGACCTGTGAATGGGGAAAAAGATAAAATAATTCTAGGAAATATTTTCTATTATTTCCGGAAAGAGGGCGCTATTAAAATGAAAAAGAAAGTATTTTACGAAGTGAATGAAGTCGATCTATGCGTTAACGAAGATGTGGTCGAAAGCTACGGCATAGACTGCACCTTAAGCGGCAGGAAGATAGCATCTGTCAGCGACATATCGACTGACAGAGAGTATGTGGAAAAGCTTGCAAAGCTTTGCAACGAACTCGGTCTTGATCCTTCCCAGCTGCAAGATGTGGCGGAGGACTGGGTATAGGGGATCAGAAGATTATCCTGAGATAATTTATGCTCTTCCCTTCCGAAGCGAATTTATGCTCATATTCCGTCTCTATATTGTCCTCTGCAAGTTCCGAGGCATGAAGGTCCCTTATGACCCTGTCAGCCTCAAGTCCGGCCAGAGGGAGCTGCTCTAGGGAAAACTCGAAAAGGGCGTCGTTATCCGTCTTGAATTCAAGAGTGGTGCCCGGCGCCATGATCTCTTTATATGCAAGGAGCTTGGATACGTGGGTGAGCCTTCTGTGGGCATGCCTGTCTTTGGGCCAGGGGTCCGAAAAATTAAGGTATACCCCTGACAGCTCGCCTCTTTCGAAGTATTCCGACGGATCCAGTATATATTCGTTTATTAGCCTGAGGTTTTCAAGGCCTGCCGCCCCCGCCTTCTGAAGTATGCGGGGATAGACGTTGACCGCGCCTTCGCAGGCCAGATATATCCTGTCCGGGTTGGCAAGTGCCGTGCTTACTATGAACTGGCCTTTGCCGCTGCCTATTTCTATGTAAAGAGGACTGTCCTTGTATGCATCAGAAAAAAGGGAATGCCAGCGTCCCTTGAGCATCTTCGGCTCTGCCGCTATGTATCCCCTGTTCTCCTCTATTATCTTTTCCTTGTTTCTCAGTACGTGCTGGCGCATCTTTTGAATACCACTTCCCCGTGATTTATATATGCGGCATATCCGCCGGGAAACTCTACGGTCTTGTTCCCGATGCCTGCGTATACGGACCTTTTGAGCGCCTTTATATGTACCGCCTCTATATCCTTTTCAAGGCCCGCTTCTGCAAAGGCAAGCCTTACGGCCCTGTAGAAAAGAGCGTCCTGAAGGCCCTTTAGATCCTTTACGAAAAGCACAGTACCCTCCCCGCTTCTTTTCACGTGGCTCCTGTACCAGTTCTCAGCCAGCTCTGACAGGTATCCGTCGTCCATGGATGCATTGGCGGCAAGCCTTATGAGGCCCTGCTTTACGGAAGGGTTGATCTCCTCGAGCATGGGAAGGACGCTGAGCCTCACCCTGTTTCTCAGATACTCCTCCGAAAGGTTGGTCTTGTCGGTGAGCGTCCTGAGCCCCTTTTCCCTGCAGTATTCCTCTATATCCTTTCTGGGTACGTCCAGAAGAGGCCTTATGAGGCCGTCCTTTCTCATGTACTCCATGGCGGCAAGCCCGTGGATCCCCGTGCCCCTTATGAGCCTTAAAAGCACAGTCTCGGCCTGATCGTCTGCATTATGCGCAAGAACGGCTCTTGCAGAGCATCCGTCCGGCAGATTCTTTTCCTCCGCCATGCAGAGCTCTCTTAAGATCCTGTGGCGCTCTTCTCTTCCTGCAGCCTCCACAGACTTCCCGTCTTTCTTTGCAAGGGCGGTAACGTCTGCCCTTGCCGTATATACGGGAACTCCAATGCCCCCGCAGTACTCTTTGACGAAAGCCTCGTCCGAGTCTGCCTCCTCTCTGATCATATGGTTCAGATGAAAGGCTTTGAGGCTGAAACCGAGCTCATCCCGAAGCTGCGAAAGCACATTGAGAAGGCACATGGAATCTGGGCCTCCCGAAAGGCCCAGTATCAGCACGTCGCCCCTGTTTATGAGGCTGTGCTCCTCTATGGTCTTTTTTACCTGTTCATCTACCGTCATGTCACTGTATATATACTCTCTCGACTCTCGGTCCTATGCTGGAGATGACGTCGTGCATGCAGGTACCGGCGATCTCAGCTATATCGTCTGCCGTAAAGCCTTTTCCCATGAGCACGGCACTGTCCCCGGGGCTCACATCAAGGCCCGTGACGTCTGCCATCATCTGATCCATGCATATATTCCCCACTATGGGACAGCGCTTTCCGTTTATGAGCACGAAGCCTCCGCTTCCGTCCTCCCTTCCGGAAAGAGCTCTTTTGTATCCGTCGGCATAGCCTACGCAAAGGGTCGCTATCTTCTCTCCTCCTTTGGCGATGAAATGCCTTGAATAGCTCACCGCATCCCCTTCCTCAAGGGTCCTGATGCAGGAGACGGTCGCTTTCCATGTTCCTATGGGATGTACGTCCATAGGCGCATCGAAGGCCGTATTGTATCCGTAAAGCAGCGCTCCGCAGCGCACTGCGTCGAAGCGGGCCTGAGGGTACTTCCCTATGGCTCCCGAATTGCTGATATGCCTGATCCCCGGATCTATGCCTTTAGATTCCAGGAAAGCAAGGACCTTTTCGAATCTTTCCAGCTGCATATCCGTATACTGCTGTGCTCCTTCGGAAAGATCGTCAGAGCTCGAAAAGTGGGAGAATATCCCCGTGAACTCTATGCCTTCCATCCTGTAGGCATCCTCAATGATCCTGAGGTCCTTTTCATCCCTGCAGTCGAATCCTACACGGTTCATGCCCGTATTGATCTTCATATGCATCTTTACGCACATCCCCATAGACGATGCGATCCTGCCCGCCTCCTCCGTATATTCGCGGGATATGGCAGCGATGGTGATGTTGTTTTCGACCGCTTTGGGTATGTCTTCCGGATCCACATAGGAAAGAACGAGGATGTCTCCTCCTATCCCTTCCTCACGTATATACAGAGCCTCCCCCAGGGATGCCACGGCATAGCTGTTTACGCCCATGCCGCTGAGAGCTCTGCATATCTTTGCCTCTCCGTGGCCGTAGGCGTTGGCTTTTACGACGGCTATAATGCTGCAGCCCTCAGGAAGGGCGGCATTCACCGTATCGAGGTTGTGTTTAAGTTCGTTAAGATCGACTTCAAGCCAGTTTCTCATTTATCTTCCTCTTTTATACCGTAAAAACGGCAGGCGTTCTTCATAGTTGTCTTTGCTACTTCATCGGTGCTCATACCCTTTATCTCGGCTATCTTCTGAGCCACGTACTCCACATATACCGGTTTGTTCCTCTGCCCTCTTTTGGGCACCGGAGCCATGTAGGGAGAATCGGTCTCTATGAGAAGATCCGATATATCGACGGCCTGCGCCGTCTCCACGGCCTTCCTGGCATTCTTGAAGGTTACAGGACCTGCAAGGCTTATGGTCGCTCCGAGCTTCACATACTGCCTTGCAAGCTCCGCCGAGCCTGAATAGCAGTGCATGAGCACCCTGCAGTCGGGACTGCCGGACTCCTTGGGAGGAAAGGCCGCAGCCCTCTCCTTTGAGAAGGCTCCCCACTTTTTGAGGCAGTCCATCATGTCCTCGTCCGCATCCCTTGAATGTATGATTATTGGCGCATCGTAGGCAAGGGCCCACCTGACCTGCTTTTCGAACCAGTAGATCTGCTCTTCCCTTGAAGGGCCGTCATCATAGTGATAGTCAAGGCCTATCTCTCCTACGGCAACCACCTTTGGCTCGCTGAGGAAGGATTCAAGGCAGCCGTACAGGGATGCCTCGTCAAGTCCTTCGACCTCGCTGGGATGCACTCCCACCGAAGCAAAGCAGAAATCGTATTTTCTCGCAGACTCTATGCAGTCCATGCTGGTCTTTATGGAAGACCCTATATCCATGCAGTACTTAAGGCGCGAGGCCCTGATCTCCTCTATGAGAGAGTCCCTGTCCTCGTCGAAAGCACCGTCTGAAATATGCGAATGTGAATCAAACAGTATTTTTTCCATATCCTTGATTATATCCTCTTATCATATCAACTGCAAGAAGCCCACGGCCCCGCGCAAAAGAGGGGCAGAAGATAAAACTCTTTTTTTGCATCCTGACGGGCAAATAGCATTAGCTATCCCCTCCCTGCATATATTTATTCTCCATCATCCGTAATATATATTGTTATCAGAAACAAGAACCAAAGGAATTCAAAGAAAGGAGGCCTCCCATGTACAGAAGATATATGACGGAGATTCTGGAACTCGGAACCAAATGGTGGACGGGAAGGGTCAATGAAGAAGACTTAGGACAGCTCGACGCATGCCTTGAGCAAAGATACAAGGAAGGCTGGGACCTGGTCTCCTACGAATATATAATGACCTACGGACAGGCCAGAGCGCAGTTTCTGATCACATACAAAAGAAGAGACGACTGGCCGGTCTGAGATACGATCCGGAAAAGACCTTCTGCGCGAAAATTGCCTGAAAAAGAGGAAATAGCAGGCCTTAATCCTTCGCTGAAAATC
>CAYUGP010000030.1:0-11732 GCA_964444315.1 uncultured Oscillospiraceae bacterium
AGTCGCCGGTTTTCCCTTGACCGCCCGTAAGGGTGAGCGAAGGACTGTAATAGATGGCCTTTTCCATCGTCGTAGCGCTTATGCTTATGCTGCCCATGACCTCGAGCTCAGCATCTACCATGAGACAGGTCTGGCTGAACTCGCCTTCGAAGCTTATGTCTTCACCGACGAACAGTTTGCCGGATCCCGTGACCGTCAGGCTGCCTCCGTAGTAGGCGCCCCATATCTGGATGCCTCCTATGTAGCAATCGTCTATGACGTTGATGGTAAAGCCGTTGCCCATGAGGTTGGCATCTATGAAATCGAGCTTACAATGGTTGAGAGTCAGAGTATTGGTCCTTTTGTCATAGCTTGCGCCTTCGACTTCCCCGAGGCTGTTTCCGAAGGATTCCCATGCTCCGCCCATCACCAGGTAGGTATACTGGGAATCACCTGGCGCGATCACCCTCAGGTATTCCTCTGAACCGTATTCAGACCAGGCATACTCGCCGGCAAAGTCAGGATAAAGATTGCCGAGAGAAGGGAAGTTATTTCCCGTAGGGATCGGCAGCGGGCTGCTGTCTCCGCCCAAGAAATCGATCCCTAAGGATGCGCTTATCACTGTCACAGCCGACAGCACGGCCGCAACGGTCTTCAGCAGGGACTTCTTGACTCCTTTTCCTTTTGGCTCCTCGTACTCCTTCTGTCCATAATATTCACTTGTAGGAAGGGATATCCGCTCGGGAGGATTGCTGTACTCTCCTGCAACAGGAACGGATTCTTCCGGAACGACAGTATATTCCATATTACTTGCTGTGAACGTCTACCTGCGGGAACGGACACTCAACGCCCAGTTTTCTGAAACCGAGAAGAAGGTCGTGGTTGAGGACCCTCATGCCGGTATAGATATCTTTTTCGTTTACGTTTACGACGAAGCGGAGGACAACACCGCTGTCGCCCAGCTGCTGTATGCCCTTGTAGTCCGGGACCGCCTTGAACATCTCTTTATTCTTTTCGAATAACTCTTCCATAAGACCGGGGATATCCTTTTCGAGTTTTTCAAAATCAGTCCCGTAGGGAACTGCGATATCGCTCACGGCATAAGAAAGATTGTCTGACCTGTTGAGTATGTTCCTCATATCGGAGTTGTTGACGATCTTCACATTGCCGCCCACGTCTGTTATGCATGTGGTCCTGATACCGATCTTTGATACGGTGCCCCTGAAACCGTTGACCTCGACTATATCGCCTACGTTGTACTGGTTTTCAAAGAGCATGAATGCACCGTTGACCACGTCTGCTATAAGGCTCTCGGCAGAGAAGCCTACGATCAAGGCTACTATCCCTATGCTGGCCACTATGGTGGATACGTTCACTCCCAGAATGGTGAGTCCCCAGCAAAGTATGATTATGAACGCCAGGTATTTAAGAAGGCTTGCCGAGATCGACAGAACGGAGCGCGCTCTGTGGTTTTTCGGTTTGATGGATTCGAGGAACATGGTTATAAGATTGGCTATAACCAGCACGACGAATATGACCACCAACAGCTTCCACACCTTCGAAAGGTCGAAGGTCACTTCCTTGAGATCCTGCAGGGAAAATATCTTGGTGACGAATCCCAGAGGGATAAGGACGGCCAGAGCCACTACGTACACTAAGAGTTTTTTGATCTTATCTTTCATCTGATATACCTCATATGCAAAAAATTGCCTGTAAACCTTTTCGATTATATCACATATATCATATATATCACAGTGTTTGGAATGATTACATAGGACAAACAAAAAATGCCTGCATTTCTGCAGGCATAGATTCTGTTTCAGTCATTGAAAACTACCTCGAGCGTGTATCCCCAGGCCGCCTTGTTGACAAGCGGCTGATAGATCTCGAATACCGTCATCTGAGCGAACCTGTCAGCCTGCTCGGCGATATCTTCCTTTTCAAGTTTGGATATCATCTTCTCCTGGGCGGCTGTCTGTATCTCGGCCATCTGTTCAGGGGTAAGCTTGAGCTCTCCGAAACTCAGAAGCCCGTTTTCCGTCTCTCCGAACTCGATATCCTTGCTCTGGATGTTGACAGGTTCAAGCTGTGCGTGAGGTATCTTCATGGTCAGTTTTCTGTTTTCCTTATCCACTTCGAAGCTCGACACGTTCAGTCTGCTGAGATCCACGGTATACACCGCAGTCCCGTTGTATGTAACGCTCTTGGTCTTGCTGAAGATAGACAGGTCGCCAAGACCTGCAGACGTTATCGTAGCGACATCCGATACCTTGTATGTGAGCACCTGCACCTTCCTGAGCTGGGATCCGTCTCCAAGGACCACCTCGGCAAAATCCGATGCGGTATATCCGAAAAAGCCGTAGTTTTCCAGAGTGAGATCCTGATTCTCCACAGCTTCTTCCCTTTTGAACAGATTCTTGAGTTTGTAATTGTTCATGCTGAACTTGGGAAGTATGAGCAGCATGACTGCCAGTATGAGCAGCGTCGGCACTACGACCTTCCCGAATATCATCTTTATGAGATCTTTCCCAAGGGAAGATCCCGAGCCTTTTCTGGCTCCTTCCATGGCAGCCTTCTCAACTTTCTCAAGAAGAGCCTTCTCATCGATTTCTCTGTTTTTGTTATCCATCATGATTCCCTTTGATATCCCTATATCCTCTGGAGTATCTAACGTATACGTCCATGATGATTATATATCACAAATATTGTCAATAATATGTATTTTTCAAGGAGATTGATCCGGCTATATCTTCGTATCCGACGGAATACTGGAGATATTAGACTTGAAGAGGCCTTTTGCTGTGATATAATGAATTAAGAAGAGCTACCGTTAGACGGTCAGCCTTCTAGGTAATGGAATGACCATCCCCTATACAATGCTTTTTGGGTGGTCATTTTTTATTAATCCTGTCGCCTATAGCTATTCCAAGACAAATTGCCGAAATAACCAAGCTTAATGTTGATATCAACATTTCAACAGTCATATCATGTCTCCTTTCCCCCTAGACCCCAAAACCCCTATTGGTTTTGCGCCTTTCGGCAAAAAGAAGGCTGACCACCTTTTCCATCCTCGATAGCTCTATAAACATTATAAAATACCATTATTTACCAGTCAATGCACTCATGGTAAATAATGGTATTTATATATCTTTCTTAAAAAATCTGAAACTAGAAAGCGTCTCTTCCGGGATATACTGCTGCCGCTCCCAGTTCTTCCTCTATGCGCAGGAGCCTGTTGTACTTTGCGACACGCTCACTTCTGGAGGGAGCACCTGTCTTGATCTGAGCCGTGTTGAGAGCCACTGCAAGATCTGCGATGGTGGTATCCTCGGTCTCTCCGGAACGATGGGATGTGACCGCTGTATATCCTGCCTTGTGTGCCATCTTTATGGCTTCGAGGGTCTCTGATACGGATCCGATCTGGTTGAGCTTGATGAGGATGGAGTTTCCGCATCCGAGCTCTATTCCCTTCTTGAGTCTTTCCGTGTTGGTAACGAAGAGGTCGTCTCCTACGAGCTGAACTTTCTTTCCGAGCCTGTCGGTCATCTTCTTCCAGCCTTCCCAGTCCTCTTCATCAAGACCATCTTCGATGGAGATGATCGGATACTTATCTACGAGGCTCTCCCAGTGATCGATGAGAGTGTCGGAAGTGAAGTCCTTGCCGCTCTTGGGCTGATGATAGAAACCTTTGCCCTTTTCGCTCTTCCACTCGGAAGCAGCTGCGTCCATGGCAAGCATGAAGTCTTTGCCGGGTTCATATCCGGCCTTCTTTATAGCCTTGAGGATAAGCTCTATGGCGTCCTCGTCTCCGCCGAGGCTGTTGGGAGCAAAGCCGCCCTCGTCACCTACTGCAGTAACATCCTTCATTTCCTTGATGAGGCTCTTGAGGTTATGGAAGACCTCTGCGCACCATCTTAAGCCTTCTGCAAAACTGCTTGCGCCTACGGGCATTACCATGAATTCCTGAGTATCAACGGAGGAATCGGCATGGGCTCCGCCGTTGAGTATGTTCATCATGGGAACGGGAAGCCTGTTGGCATTAACGCCTCCGAGGAAACGGTAAAGAGGAAGTCCGAGGGATGCTGCCGCTGCTCTTGCCGCTGCGATGGAGACTGCCAGTATGGCGTTTGCCCCGAGATTGGATTTATCCTTTGTACCGTCCGCCTTGAGCATTGCTGCATCTACTGCGTATGTGTCTGCTGCATCAAGACCGACCACCGCATCTGCGATGACTGTATTGACGTTTTCTACTGCCTTGAGAACACCTTTTCCAAGGTATTTGCTCTTGTCTCCGTCGCGGAGTTCCAGAGCCTCGAACTCTCCGGTGGATGCACCGCTGGGGGATGCACCGAGTGCTACTGTCCCGTCAGCGAGTGTGACCTCTGCTTCTACGGTGGGGTTTCCGCGGGAGTCCAGTATCTGCCTTGCATAAACCTTTTCGATTGTTGTGAAAACCATGACGTTCATCCTTTCGATATATGATATTAATAATAAATGATATCCTTTTGATTATACCACACTTTATCATTTTCAGCTGTTCATACCCGCCGATTCTATCAGAAGATCGGATGCTTCAAGAAGAGCCTTGGTATATTCGTGCTGAGGGTGGTTATACACCTTGTCTATGTAGCCCTGCTCCACCAGTTCACCTCTTCTGAGTACAAGAACATAGTCGCAAAGCTGATATACCACATTGAGATCGTGGCTAATGAACAGATAGCTCAGGTTGTACTTCTTCCTTAGGTCTGCAAGGAGCTGCAGTATCTGAGACTGTATGGTCACGTCGAGAGCTGATACAGGTTCGTCGAGTATGATGAATTCGGGTTTTGTAATGAGGGCCGCAGCAATGCACACCCTTTGTCTCTGGCCTCCCGAGAGCTGAGAAGGCATGGCCTTTGCCAGGTCCTCGGGAAGTCCCACCGCCTCTATCATTTCTTTCACAGCTGTTTTTCTCTCAGCAGCGGTCATCTTTCCTCTGATGATGAGAGGCTCTTCCAGTATGCGCTCTACGCTCATTGATGGGTTGAGGGCTGAAGATGAATCCTGGAACACCAGCTGAGGACCTTCAGTATTGAGTTCTATGCTGCCCTCATAGTCAATGACACCGAGTATACACTTGGCAAGGGTGGATTTTCCCGATCCGCTCTCTCCCACGAGCCCTACGATGGAGCCTTTGAGCATTTCAAAACTGACAGACTTAAGAACGCTTTTGGCCGTCTTCTTGAAACCCACCGTCTCGTAATAGGTGTTGCTCACGTTATTGACTTTTAGGATGATCTTGGGCGCCATCTATCTGTATGTCTTGTCCCTGGTCGGGATTGCTGCTATGAGTTTTTTCGTATATTCGTGCCTGGGTGCATTCCTTATCTGGGATGCAGGTCCGTCTTCGACTATTTTGCCGCCCTGCATGACTATGATCCTTGTGCACAGGGCATTAACAACAGCAAGGTTGTGGGAGATCATAATGATGCCCGTACCCTGCTCATTGTTGATCCTTTTGAGTATGGCAAGTATGTGTGCCTGGGTGGTCACATCTAGAGCCGTGGTAGGTTCGTCTGCAATGAGGAGTTTTGGCCTGGATATGAGAGCCGCAGCTATACATATCCTTTGGAGCATGCCTCCCGAAAGCTGATGGGGATAGCTCTCGTACACGTTCTCAAGGTCATATAGCCCCGCATTCTCCATGGCTTCGAAAGCCATCTTTTTTCTTTCCTCGGCTCCTATCTCAGGATAGTGGACCATTATGGCTTCTTCCACCTGAGGTCCCACCTTCATGACAGGGTCAAGAGCGCTCAGCGGCTCCTGGAACACGACCGCAAGTTTTGTCCCCTGCAGGCTTCGGATGTTGTCCCTGTCCGTATCCAGCATCTCCATGCCGTCAAGCTTCACGGTGCCTTCGTATCTAACGTCCTTCTTTTTGAGCAGTCCGGAAAGAGCCATGGCCGTTACGGTCTTGCCACAGCCTGACTCTCCCACTATCCCTATGAGTTCTCCCTCATCCATGTGGAAGGAGACTCCGTTCACGGCCCATTTGTGAGGGCTTGAGAGGAACTGTACTCTCAGATCTTTTACATCGAGCATCACTTTTTCCTCCCCTGCTGCCAGATCTGAAGGCCTTCACCCAAGAGGGATAAGCCCATTACGAGAAGCACTATGGAAAGGCCCACGAAAGCTGCATACCAGGGCGCACCTCCTATGAGGAAGTTCTGGGATTCCATAAGCATCCTTCCAAGGGACGGTGTGGATGCCGATACTCCCACACCGAGGAAACTCATGCTGGCCTCAGCCAGCACGGCATTATTGAATCCTATGACGGCTGCAGGAAGCAGTACCGAATACATATTCGGAAGTATATGTACGAAAATTATTCGAAGGGGTTTTGCACCCATGGTCTTCGCCATCTTCACATAGTTGAGGCTCTTCTGGTGAACCATCTCGCTCCTTACCATTCTTGAATAGCTGGGAATGAACAAAAGCCCGAGTATCCATATGATATCCGTGTCTCCTGCTCCGATCACCGCTATTATGACGAGAGCAAGCATGATGCTCGGGAATGCGGTGATGGCATCACAGATGCGCATGAGGATATCATCGAACCATCCGCCGGCATAACCTGCGGCAGCTCCTATGACAGTACCGAAAAAGAGTCCGATCACATTGATGAAAAGGGCTATGGTAAAGCTCGTGCCTATGCCCTGGACCACCCTTGAGAAGATGTCTCTTCCGAAGTTGTCCGTTCCGAAGATATGCGCAAGGGAAGGAGCTGAAAGTCTCGCCGACCCATCCATAAAATTTGGATCGTAGGGAGTCCAGAAAGCTCCGATGATGACTACAGCAACCATTATGGACACTATGATGACACCGCATTTAAGGTACCAGTTGTCAGATCTGAAAAGAGACTTCATTTCTTCACCTTTATGCGGGGATCGATGAGCGGATAGATTATATCCGCAGCCCAGTTGACCAGTATTACCCATATGACGAGTATGACTACTATCGCCAGGACAACGGTAAAGTCCCTGCTTCCTATGGAGGAGAGAAGGAGCCTTCCTATGCCGGGTATAGAAAAGATCTGTTCTATGATGATGCAGCTTGCAAGCATCTCCGCAAGGGAGACGGCAAGAAATGAGATGACGGGAATGATGGCATTGTGGAGAGCATGCCGATTGACCGCAGCCCCGGTGTTCATGCCCCTGCTGTATGCGGTACGTATATAATCCTTTTCAAGCTCAGCACCGGTCTGGCTTCTCAGCATCTTGACAGCCTGCGAGATCTTGGGTATGGCGATGGAAAGCGCAGGCAAAAAGAGATATCCGAAAAAGCCCAGAGGATCATCCCGGAACGAAATGAAATATCCAGGAGTGAACCAGCGGAAAACAAGGCCGAATATGCCGGTGAAAAGTATCCCGATAAAGAAAGGCGGGATCGACATCACCAGTTGATTGACTACAGTCATTATCCGGTCTATGCGGGGGCTTTTCAATCTCACCTGGTAAAGACCTATGGATATGGACAGAACGCAGGTCATGAGAAAAGCCATCAGGGTAAGAGCAACGGTGGTACCGAGTTTCGGCAGCACCATTTCAGAAACGGGCATCTTGTAACTGTAAGACATGCCCATATCGCCCTTTAGAAAATTACCCGCCCATTCAAGGTAGCGGGTCATAAGGGGCCTGTTGAAACCGAGTTCCTCCTTGAGCTGCTCTACCATTTCCGGTGTCGCCTCAGAGCCGAGCATTCTGGCCACAGGATCGCCGATTATCTGGAACGCGCAGAACGCAAGGAAGGAAACGATAAGTACGGTAAATATTAAGTTGATAAGTCTTTTTGCGACGAATCTCATCCGATCAATAGTGTACGGTGGAGAAATCTATTCTGTAAAGAGGATAGAAAGTGTAGCCGCTGAGGCTTTTGTTTATGGCTGTGAACTCAGGAAGGTCCTGGATATATGCATTGGCTGCCTGCTCTGCAAGTATGCGTGCAGCGGCTTTGTAAAGGCCGACTCTCGCGTTCTCGTCAGTTTCCGCGGTAGCCCTTGAAATGAGGACATCATAATCCGTATTGCTGAAACCTATCATGTTCTTCCCGCTGCTGCTCGTCCAGCGCTCGAGAAGAGCATTAGCCGTAAGGGTGGATGCATCGAATCCGCAGACCGTGGATTCGAAAGCCCTGTTCTTGTACACGTCTGTGAGCCAGGAGTTCCATTCTATTTCCTCGAGCTCAGCCTTTATGCCGACCTCGTTAAGCTGCTTTACAATGACCTGTCCCACGTTGACATGGGGAGTGTAGTTGGAAGGAACAGTTACCTTCATGGAGAAACCGTCGGGATATCCCGCTTCAGCAAGAAGAGCCTTGGCCTTTTCCGCATCGTGGGGATAGAGAGTCGTCAGGCTCTCATCGAAATACTTGGTGAAGGCCGGATAGATCGAAGTTCCGAGCTTCGTTCCGTGTCCCTCTGCCGTCAGCTGCATTATCTCATCTATATCAAGAGCATAGCAGATGGCTCTGCGTACTCTGACATCGCTGAAGGGTGCCTTTGCGTTGTTCAGATAAAGAGCCTGGACAAGATTCATGGTGCCTTCGAGCACATCGTAATCCTCTCCAAGTCCCGAAGCCTGATCCAGAGTCAGATGAGGAGCTATATCTATTGCCCCGGCATTTATGGCTGCGATCATGGCAGTTGAGTTCTCATATATCTTGCAGGTCACCTTGTTCACAGATGCCGGTGTTCCCCAGTATTCGCCGAACTTTTCGAAGACTATGTCCTCCTGTACGCTTCTTGATACGAACTTGTATGGGCCGGTGCCGACAGGCTGCGTAGCAGAAGCTTCCACGGACCCTTCAGGGATAATATATACCATGGAAACATATGCGAGGAAGTCGTTGTTCGAGGAAGGGATATCGATGATGAAATTCTTCCCTTCGACCCTGAACTTCGCTCCGTTAAGAGCAGAAGGAAGGCTTGAATCCTTGGTCTGTTCAAGGCAGGTGTTGAATGAATAGAGGACGTCCTCAGGCCTTACGGTCTGTCCGTTATGGAACTTCACGCCTTCTCTTATGGGGAATACATATTCCTTTCTGTCCGCTGAGACGATACAGTCTTCAGCAACTGCCGGTATATACTCGCAATCGCTGTTTATCTTGTACAGTCCTTCATATATGTTGGTCAGCACTTCCTTGGTGCCGGCCGATGACATCTGATAGGGATTGAGGCTGTCGCCTATGTCCTGGGCGATAGCTATGACTATCTCGTTGCTTTCTTTTCTTTGAGCCTTCTTATCTCCGCCGCAGGAGCAAAGGCTTACCATCATCAGTACTGCAAGAAGCAATGCTGCTGTCTTTTTGATCATTTGTTACCTCCAAGTATCAAAAATTTGTATCTTCTTTTTATACCACAAATCCGTTCCCATTCATAGTCATATATATTGACTGTTGAAAAAAAACAAAAGGATATATATCATTAGCATGCGGTAACTGAAAAAATAACCGAAAGGACTCTGACCATGAAAAAATTTGCGGTATTCTCCGGCTTCCTGGGATCCGGTAAAACCACCACAATGATTGCGCTTACAAAATACTATACGGATAAGCATGGAAAAGCAGCAATGATATCGAACGATCTCGGCCACGGAGTCAGCCTGGCGGACAACAAGCTTGCTCAGCTTTCAGGCTGCAATGCATCGCAGATAAGCGATGATTGCATCTGCTACGTAAATGAAAAACTTGCCGGCGTACTCGATTCATACTATGGTGACGGATACGAACTGGTGCTGTCCGACATCCCGGGCTTCGGGGTCGGAGCCCTCGAACACGTATACCACGGACTGACGGAAAAGTATCCCGGAAGCTTCGAACTGGCGCCCTTTACTGTTCTCGTAGAACCAAGGACTGTCGATCTTCTGAAAAAAGGCAAAAGCGGAGATCTGAGATATATTTACCATACGCAGCTTTCAGAGGCCGACCTCATAGTGCTCAATAAATGCGATCTAATAAATGAAGACGAAAAAAACGCCGATCTTGCGTGGCTGGGCGAGAATTATCCCCTGGCCCAGGCAACAGCGATCAGCGCTCTTACTGGATACGGACTTGAAGATCTGGCCTTTGCACTGAGAGACGGGGAAGCGTCCATGAGAAAGCCGGATATAGGATACGGGGGAGAGGACTTCCTCTTTGCCATGAGCAAAATAAGCGAATTCTACTTCCAGTATATTGCCACAGTCTGCTGCGGCACTTTTGACGGCACAGCCTACCTTAGGGATCTTGCTGAAAAAGTAAGATCTGAAATTCTAAAAGAAGGATACGAGATACCTCACCTAAAGCTCCTTGCCTGGGAGCCCGAAGGCGATTACGGCAAGGTGGACCTCATAGGCACAGACAGAGACATCCTGACCGTGCACAGCTTCGAAAAGCCCTGCACTTCAGTGGCTGCAGTTCTCAACGCCAGCGCAGCCTGCCCTGCGGATCTTCTGGAAAAAATCATTACAAAAGCCGCTGCGGAAGTTTCAGCCAAATACCAGCTCGAACTGTCGGTCTTCAAAAAAGAAGCTCTGGCAATGGGCTGACACTAAAGAGATTTCAGCCAATATAAAACCGGGCCTTTGCCCGGTTTTTCTCTTACCCTATACGGCGCTTCATCTGCTCCGGATTTACTGCGTAAGCAAGGGCCGTTTCCTTTGTTATCCGCCCCGACTTCCACAAGTCGTAAATGGACTGGTCCATGCTTATCATGCCGTCCGCTGCCCCGGAAGCAATCACGTTGTCTATCTGGTGCGTCTTCCCGTCCCTTATGAGGCTCTTGACCGCATTGGTCATGTTCATGATCTCAAAGGCAGGTACCCTGCCCCCGTCCGAAGCGGGAAGGAGCTGCTGACATACAACTGTCTGGAGCACTCCTCCGAGTTGTATCCTTATCTGGCTCTGCTGTTCGGAGGGGAAAGTGTCTATTATCCTGTCTATGGTGTTCACGGCATCTTTAGTGTGAAGAGTTGCAAGGAGCAGATGCCCCGTCTCTGCAGCAGTCATAGCCGTGCTGATGGTCTCCTTGTCTCTCATCTCCCCGAGCTGTATTACGTCTGGAGCCTGCCTCAGGCATGCCCTGAGACCTGAAAGAGCATCGGCAGTATCTATGGCTATCTCACGCTGGGATACTATACTCCTGTTGTTCTTGTGAAGAAACTCTATGGGGTCTTCCAGGGTGATTATGTGGCAACCCCTGTTCCTGTTTATTTCCTCTATGATGCAGGCAAGAGTCGTAGACTTTCCGCTGCCGGCAGTACCTGTGACAAGGACCATACCGTTCTTGAGATTTGAAAGTTCCATCACCGCCTGCGGTATGCCTATTTCCCTCCAGTCTGGTATCTCGAAATGGACTACCCTTATGACGCTGGCCATGGAACCGCGCTGCATGTATGTATTGACCCTGAACCTGGCAAGGCCTCCGACTGCAAAGGAGAAATCGTCGTCTCCGCATTCCAGGTAATGGCTCATATCACGGCCTGCCTTGGTATATATCTCTTCGATCAGTGAAGACACCATATCGGGCATCAGTTTCTGTTCGTCATAATACAGAAGCATGCCGTCCTTCTTTGCAGACAGAGGAGTGCCTGCGACTATGAAGATATCCGAAGCACCGTTCTCAGTTGCCCATTTTAAGTAATCAAGTAATTCCATATCAAAACCCTCTATAACTCACAGCAGCGTACCACGTCCATAGGAGCAACAGCACCGCATGGGCGTGGGTGAATGCTGCCTTA
>CAYUGP010000031.1:0-11395 GCA_964444315.1 uncultured Oscillospiraceae bacterium
CCTTGCCATGGCGCTTCTCATGTCACTCATATATGAGTCGGCTGAGGAAGACGCTCTTTACAGGAAACTGACGCAGGAAGCAGGTTCAGCATCGGTATTGCTGGGAGCTGCGGATATAGAAGTGCCTTTCATGATAGCCATAGGAAAGACCAAGACCAGAGGAATAACGAGAGAACTCTACTACAGGCCTTTTTATGGTGAATCGGCGGAGGTTAAGAACAGGGATACTACGGTGTATGTCTTTCCCAAGAGCGGGAAGAGATATCACATTGCGGGATGTTCGACCATGGACAGAAATCCAAACTACAGAGCCATGTCCAAATCACAGGCCATATCCATGGGTTATACGGAATGCAAACTGTGCGGCTACGGAGGACATGACTACTTTAAGAAGCGGGTGATCAGACCATGAAAGACGGAAGAAAAAAAGCGCTCACATTTACTTTGGTAATGCTGCTCATATGTGCATCGGCAGCTGCGGCTTCGCTGCTGCTTCCGAAAAAGGATGAACGTCCGGCGGAGGATACTAAGGAAGAGACGGATATCACTTTGCCGGAAAAAGATGCCGAAGAAGAGCCGCAGGAAAAGACAGAAGATAATGAAGCTCAGGATGAGAAAGAAGATCCTCCTGAAGGCGGAGATGTGCATCACGAGGATGGCAGTGTTCAGGATATGCCGCAGGGCAGCAGTGAATACGGCCCAGGCAGCGATCCTCCTTCAGGCGGAGAACCGGAGCCTATTTACGATTACTTCGAGGAGGGCGGCTGGCTAATTTGCCGCGGATGCTACAGGCCGTTTGCTGACGTCAGGGCGCTCAACGCTCACGAGTGTTCTTACCATGAAAGCCAGGGCTGCGAGCACGACTGGGCCGCAGAATACAACGATGTCTGGGTCGAAGCCACAGGACACTATGAGCAGGGGGTAGTGCAGAAAGCCTATGACGAGCCGGTATACGAAGAAAGGGTGGTATGCAGGAAATGCGGGGAATATTTTTCAAGTTCTGCTGAAGCCGCGGCTCATATAGTCGAGGTCCACGGCAATGAAGGGTCCTGGACCGTTGCAGAGGTCATAGTTTCATACATACATCACGATGCCGTTTACGGAGAGATCTTCGTGACGGATGAAGAAGCCCATTGGGAAAGGGAGTTGTACAGGTATCGCTGCAAAAAATGCGGCGAAATAAAATACCCGGAATAAGGGGATAGTTTAAAAAGGGGTCGAAAGATGAAGAGATCGTTAAGAAAAGCATCGCTTCTGGTGATGCTCTCGCTTGTTGTAGCTTTTTTACCGGCGAAAGCCTTCGCAGGGTATGAGTATACCGAAACTTATGCATCGGTCTACAATCCCGCAATGATTTCATATTATTGGGGCTGGGACGGTGACTGGTCGGTACCGTACCTGACATTATCGAACGGATGGCATTGTTCGGACACGGATACTCTGTACGGGTTCACTGCAGATTCTTACAGGGGAAAGGTCGGATACTGCATAGCTCCGGGAGTCATATTCTCCGATGAGGAGGGATACCAGTCGAAAGAGGAATCTTTTCTTGACGGGGTGGCTGATCAGAATCCTGTCCTTAGTAAAGACGAGATCGCAGAACTGATGTCCTACGTTCTCGGAGCAGGTTTCAAAGGGAATCTGGATCAGTATTACTATGAGGATGAAGTGAGCGGCAAGGATGCCTTCGGACACATATGGGCAACCCAGATACTTTTATGGGAACTCATAACAGGAGAGCGGGACTCTGATTTTGGCTACCTGGGGCCTCAGGAAGGATGTTCACCCTGCAGGGATGTCATAAATGTGTGGAATCCCATATATGAAAAGTATGCAGAGCATTACATTGCCATGGAAAAGGAAGTGAAGAAGGCGCTTCACTGTCCGTCTTTTTCAGCTGAAGGGGAAGAGGACATTCCCGTATATGAACTGGGGTGGGACGGAAGCAATATGAGCATAGTTCTCGAGGATTCTTTCAGAGTGCTTGAAGGATATGATATAAGCTGCGCTGACGAAAGGATAAGGATATACAGAAACGGAAGCAGCCTGACAGTTTACAGCGAGGGACCATTGCCCGAAGCAGTGAGGATAGATCTGACTGCTTCGGTGAGGTCAGACAGCTTTGTCCTGATGGGTTCTTACGGTCAGGACGATTTTGCCAGCATAAAGGCTGATCCGTATTCATATAACCAGACGCTGATGTTCAACGTCAGTTCGTTTACTGCGTGTAAAAGTTCATCTTTCTATGTCCGTGCCAGGAGCGGAGAAGTGCAGATATCGAAGGTGTCTGCCAATCCTTCGGTCACGGACGGCAACTGCAATTACTCCCTTGCAGGCGCTGTTTACGGGGTGTACAGCTCCGGGGATACTGCGCAGGGCGTTGTTGATGAGAGCAGTTTCCTTGGGACCATCGTGACGGATGAGAACGGAAGAGGAAGCATACTGGACGGTATTGCGGCAGGGAGACCGTATTATGTAAAGGAACTATCGGCGCCCAGAGGTTACGGCCTCGATAAGACAGTATACATGGCCGTGCCCGGAGGAACAGGTGAGGATGCAGCTGTGGTAAGTTCCTATGAGGATCCGGTCAATGACCCTATAGCCATAGTGCTGACAAAGGAGAGCGCTGTGAGCCATGACGATCCGGAAGTTTCCGTATCGGATGTGCCTTCCCTTGAAGGGACTCAGTTCACGGTGAAATACTATGACATGGATCCCGATACGGATCACGATGCATCGGAGCTCGAGGCTCTTGTTCCGAAAAAGACCTGGGTGATCGAAGTGAAAAAGACAGAGAGCGAAAACGGCATCATATATATGACCAGGCTTTCATCAGAAAACCTTGTTGCAGGCAGCGATGATCTGTATCTGTCCGGTGGCGGAGAAGCCATCCTGCCTGTCGGATATTTCACTGTCAAGGAAACGAAAGCATCGGAAGGATATACAGTAAAAGGGAACAGGTACTATTCCGGAGGAGAACTCATTGCAGAGAACAACGAGACCATAGTAGGAAAAGTAGATTATGACGGCAATATATCTCCTGAGGGTATAAACACTGGAGCATTCTGCATAGTCAACCGCCTTCAGGATCCCGTAGATCCAGACTCTCCTGATACGGGAGATGATGCGTTGCTATTTGCCTTAGCCGTCGTTTCATTAGCAATGTTTGCTGCATATATGGACCTCGAAAAACACGGAATATGACCTGGAAAACACATTAATACGGAATCATAAGCCGATCTTCAAAAACATACGAGAAGATCGGTTTTTTTATCGTATAATATGGTATAATACGAATAATAATACAAAAGAACGGGGATTCATAAATGAGGACTGTCATTTTGGCTGAGCACGCCGGTTTTTGCTTCGGTGTAAAGAAAGCGGTGAATACAGCCTATGAAGAGTTGGAAAAGGCAGCTGCAGACGGAGTCAAACTATATTGCCTCGGGTCTCTAATACACAACAGAGTCGTAACGGACGAACTGAAAGAAAAAGGTCTGATAACAGTAAGCAGTATCGAGGACGTTCCCGATGGGAGCAGAGTCCTTATCAGAGCCCATGGTGAGCCGGATGAGACCTACAGAAAAGCGGAGGAAAAGGGAGTTCATATAATAGATGCCACCTGTCCTTTAGTGGGTAAGGTCCACAAGATCGCAAAAGACGTGCAGTCAAAAGGCGGGACTCTGCTGGTCATAGGAGATAGAGACCATCCCGAGGTCATCGGCATCCTCGGCAGCACAGAAGGTCCTGCATTCGCCGTAGCCACACCGGAAGAAGCGGCGGAATTCGCAAGAGCCCACAAGGGGGAAGCGGTCACTGTAGTATCACAGACCACACTTACGGAAGAGAGTTTTGAAAAGTGTTCAGAGGCAGCTTTGGAAGCCGGCGGCGAAGGAGTGGAGATCATCAATACGATCTGCAATGCCACGCAGCAAAGACAGAATGCTGCAGCGGATCTTTCAAAAAAGGCCGATTACATGGTAGTGCTCGGAGATGAGCAGAGTTCAAACTACAAAAAACTGCTGGAAATATGCAAAAAACACTGTTCAAACGTTGTGACTGACGTAAACTTGCCCTTGCAAATATTTCCTAAAAATTGTATTATAGGTGTTGCGGCAGGAGCATCCACTCCTGAACGTATAATCAAGGAGGTTATCGCAAGAATGAGCGAAACACAGAAGAATCAGAATGAAGAGATCCTCGATATGTCTCAAATGATGGACGAAATCGAAAAGTCTCTCAAATTACCGGGGCGCAATGAAGATGTTGAAGGTACTGTAGTACAGGTCACCAATGACTATGTAGTAGTCAACATCGGACGCAAAAAAGACGGCATGCTGCCGAAGACAGAAGTTGCACTTGAGAAAGATCAGGAACTCAAGGATCTTTTCCATGAAGGTGACAAACTTTCTGCAAAAGTCATCAAGACAGATGACGGAGACGGCAACATATTGCTCTCCACCAAGAGACTCCAGTCTGTGGAGAATTGGGACGAACTCAATGCTGCAATGGAAAGCAGAGATGTCGTCAACGTAACAGTCGCACGTGAAGTCAAGGGCGGCGTTATAGCAAACTACAAGGAGGTCTCCGGTTTCATTCCGATGTCACAGCTTGCGGATCATTACGTAGAGACGGCTGAAGAGTTTATCGGAAAGACTCTTCCTGTCGTTGTCACAAGAGTTGATCAGAGAAGAAACAAGGCAGTCTTCTCCCACAAGGCATTCCTTACGGGCGAAAGAGACAAGAAACTTGCAGAAGTATGGGAACAGATCCATGTCGGCGACGTCGTAGAAGGCAAGGTAATGAGATTTACCGATTACGGCGCATTCGTAGATATCGGCGGAATAGACGGACTTCTCCACATTTCAGAGATCTCCTGGGGCAAACTCAAGCATCCGCAGGAAGTACTTGAGATCGGTCAGGTAATCGATGTCAAGATCCTTTCCATGAATGCTGAAAAGGGAAAGATCTCCCTCGGATACAAGCAGAACAATCCTGAACCCTGGTCCGTAATCGACGAAGGATATCAGGTAGGACAGGTTGTCAAGGGCAAAGTAGTACAGCTCAAAGAGTACGGTGCATTCGTAGAACTGGCACCCGGACTTGATGGACTGGTACACATCTCCGAGATAGCTCACAAGAGAGTCAACAAAGTCTCCGAAGAGCTTCAGGTAGGACAGGAAGTTGAAGCAAAGATCCTTGAAATAGACAAGGAAAGACGCAGAATCTCCCTCAGCATCAAGGCAACTCTTGATGAGCCGGATATCTACGAGTCTGAGGAGAAAGCTCCCGAAGTACTCGAAGCTGTTGAAGGCGCAGTACAGGATGTAGAAGAGCTCAAGGAAAAAGCTGAAGAAGCAGCCGATGAGGTCAAGGAAGCTGTAGCTGAAGCCGGTGAAGTTGTGACGGAAGCTGTAGAAGAGTAATAACAGACAAAAATCAAATGGCGGCATTGATGCCGCCATTTTTGTTTTCTTTGGGATATAGGACAAGGATCAGGGAACGAAGTCGTAGTAGCTGCCTCCGTTGTGATAGATGTTGTAGTATGCATCGTATATGCCCTGGACTTCAGGGTACCCTATATTCATGTAGTTAAAGATCCATCCTATGGTCCCGCCGTATCCGCCGTCGACTATGTACTGGGCTTTGAGGGCAGATGACCTTGCCTCTTCAACGTAGAATTTAGCCAGGTATTCCACTCCGTAATGGATGTACGGCTGTTCTGCATAATACTGTCCCGTGTAGTCGTCCCACCACATGGACATTCCTTCCTGATCAGACCAAACTCCGTTGAGGGTGAGCCATATACTTCCCGCCATCCAGTCTCCGCTCCAGTAGGTATATCTAGTATAGTCTGCGACTCCCATCAGGACCCTGTTATGGGGAGCTAAGGTCCCTATATAGTCCGTGCCCGCGATGTAGTAGGGCCGTGACATGGGCGACAGGGAAGACGAGATGTCTTCGTTGTAGACCATCTCGCAGATAAAGTCGCAGCACTGGCCGAGTATGTCATAGGGGTAGATAGTTGCATTGTTCCACACAGTTCCGCAGTAGGTGCAGACTGAGGTGGTAAGTCCAAGCTTGTCTGCGTGCCTGCACAGGGTCTGCATGAAGGATATGAAATAGTTCCTGCAGGAAGAGTCCATTTCCTCATAGTCTATGTTTATACCGTCCGCATCAAAAACGCATGTGTAGAAGAGATACTGGGCTATGAGCCTGTTTGCGGATGCTCTGTCTTTGAGATTCGAATCTATATGATCGTAGGTATGTCCGATCGAAGTGTTGAAGTTCTGAGCACAAAGCCACCATTTGTATCCGCGTGCTTTGGCTGCCTGTATGATCCCGTAATTGCAGACGTTGACGCATCCTTCATAAGAACTGCCGTCACTGCTTGCCCAGGGATAGAATGCGATGTCTGCAAGAACATCGAGGCCGTCGATCTTGTCGGGACAGTAGGAAAGGTCGCTCCACATGGCATTGATCGCTTCATCAAAGCTGTCTTTTTCCCTGTACTGTCTGCTGAAAGAATGTATCTCCGACGTGTCATAGACTGTACTGACCTGATCATCTGGAATAAAGAACTGGTTTCCGGCGCAGTCTGCCAGCCTCGTTCTCCCGTTTTCATATCCCACTATCCTGAGCAATTGGTTTTCTCTTAAGGCTGCACATTCTTCATCGCCTGCTGCGGTAGTATATACGGTCTCATTCCCGGTAGCCAGTGCAAGAGGCGCCTGGAAGCTTTCATAGGGCACTATGTATACGGCTCCGTCTTTGTATGTCCACTCTAGCCTTGCGAGATCTGCGACCGATCCCAAAGAGATATACAGACCGTAGTACCCGTATGCACTCATGTCGCTAAGCTTGAAGCTGACTGTTCCCAGATTCCTCTTTATGAAGTTCGTGGTCTCTTCGTCTCCGAACCAGACGTCCAGGACAGATATATCCATGCTCACAGTGTTGCTGCCTTCATCGAAGGCCCAGCCTTCGGCAGCTCCGTAAGTCCTCAATGTGTTTATATCCACATATACATTGCCGTTATGAAGAACTGCGGACCCCGCTGCCGCATTGCCGTTTACATATATGGCGCAGGGCTCTGGACTGGTGCTGCAGGGCACTGTATCTGCACAGCAAAACACGGTCATCGCAAATACGAAAACCGCGGCAAGGATCATCATGAAAACTAGCCGTAGTAGATTCTTCATAGCATTACCATTATATATTGTGGTAAAATAGTAGTCAATCAAGAGGAGGGGGAAATGGATCCGACAGTTTTGACGTACATATTATTGGGTGCTGTGGCGCTGCTTCTCATCGGTGTTATAGTGCTCCTCATATCAGTCATAAGGCTGAGAAACAGTGTCAGACGGGGTACGAGGAAGAATGCACAGTCAGCCGAATATATGCAGCAGAGCATAAGGCAGGATATACAGAACGTCCAGGACAACGTCAGAGGCCTGCAGAGCACCATGGCACAGACGATGACCCAGAGCTATGCGAGTCTTAACCAGACCCTTGACAACAAGCTTCAGGGCTCCTTCGACAGCATCAATTCATATCTTCAGGACATGAACAAAGACCTGGGAGAGATGAAGAGCGTCGCAAGCGGCATAGAAGACGTGAAGAAGGTCCTGACGAACGTGAAGAGCCGCGGTATTTTAGGGGAAATACAGCTGGGCTCCATACTTCAGGACATACTTCCGCCGTCACAGTACGAGACAAACATCGCTACTGTGCCGGGGTCATCTGAAAGGGTCGAGTATGCGGTCAGACTCCCAGGAGACGAGATACCGGTATACCTGCCGATAGATTCCAAGTTTCCCGGAGATGCATATTCACATCTTCTGGATGCCTATGATGCAGCTGCAGAGGCTGAGGTGAAAGCCACAAGGTCTATCCTTCTCAATCAGTTCAGAAAAGAGGCCAGGGATATTTCATCGAAATATATCAAGGTGCCGTATACAACGGAGTTCGCAGTGATGTTCCTTCCCTTTGAAGGCCTTTATGCGGAGGCTGTGAACCTTGGAGCCATAGAGATGCTCCAGAGGGAATACAACGTGGTCATCGCAGGCCCTTCCACCATGGCAGCACTTCTGAACAGCCTTCAGATGGGATTCAAGACCCTTGCCATACAGGAAAACGCCGAGAGAGTCTGGCAGGTCCTTGGCAACGTCAAGAGCGAATTCGCAAAGTTTGCGGAAGTCCTCGACGATACTCAGGACAGGCTCATGAAGGTCAATGAAGATCTTGACAAGCTCATAGGCGTAAGAACAAAGAAGATACAAAGAGCACTCCTCGAAGTGGAGGATCTGGATAATATATGAGTCTTTACGCTATCTCGGATCTGCATCTTTCGCTTGCAGACGCCGTGGAAAAACCTATGGATATTTTCGGTCCCGAGTGGGTGAACCATGCGGAGCGTCTTAGCGTAGCCTGGAGGGCATTGGTGATGCCCGGCGATACCGTTGTGGTCCCCGGGGATATAAGCTGGGGGATAGATCTTAAGGAGGCTGAGCCGGATCTTTCTTTCGTTGATTCACTTCCTGGGAAAAAGGTGCTTCTGAGAGGCAATCACGACTTCTGGTGGGCATCCATGAAGAAGATGAGAGGGCTTTACAGCACCATAGATTTCATACAGAACGACGCATATGAAGGGGATACTTTCGTCATATGCGGTACCCGGGGCTGGTATCTTCCATGGAACATACCGAAAAAGATGGAGTCTGAGGATAACGAGAAGATCCTGAGGAGGGAGATCCTGAGGATGGAGATGTCTCTGAAAGCCGCCTCATCTGTAAGAAAGGGGAGAAAACTCATAGTTGCCATGCACTTTCCTCCCTTGGATCAATGGCATACGGAAACGGCGTTTACGGAGATGTTCAAAGAGTATTCAGTAGATAAGGTGGTCTATGGACACCTCCACGGAAAACACCAGGCCGAATCATTCGAAGGAAATACAGGGGGCATAGAATACAGACTTGTTTCTCTCGATAAACTTGACGCATGCCCCATTCGAATCGTATAATACAAAAGTTATGAAACACATTTTTATCATAAACCCCGCAGCGGGTACCGGTCAGTCGGAGAAATCCATATTGCCGGAGATCATCAAATTCATCAAGGAACACGGAAGTGATTTCGAGATCCACAGGTCTCTCAATAAACCGGAAATAGGATCATATGTCAAAGCCAGAGCAGCACAGGGCCTTCCGGTCCGTTTTTATGCCGTAGGCGGCGACGGTACCATATGCGATGTTCTCAACGGCATGGCTGAATACGGCAATGCAGAGCTGGCCGTCATACCCTGCGGATCGGGAAACGATTTTGTAAGGAATTTCTCTCATAAAGAAAATTTCCTAAAAATACAGAACATAGTCGACGGTGAGATAGAGCATATCGATGTGATACAGTATAACGGAATGTACTGCATGAACATGCTCAATATCGGTACGGACTGTGATATCAACGTGCTGGCGACCAGGTACAGAGCTAAGAAGAGATATAAAGGAGCTATGTCCTATGCCGCAGCGGCAGTCAAAGTCCTTCCAAAGGGCAAGACATACGATTTTGAGTATACGGATGAAAACGGTGAGACTCAAAGAGAGGAAGTTCTTCTTGCCTGTGTCGGAAACGGAAAGTTCTGCGGAGGCGGTTTCAAACCCTGTCCGGAGGCAAGCCTCATAGACGGCAAAATGGATGTTTGTATCGTAAGACCGGCTAAAGGTGCAAGGCTTGCAAAGCTGCTCGTAGATTATCACCAGGGCAATCACCTTAAGCCCAAAGATGCGGATAAACTCATAAAGTATTTCCAGACGACCGAGTTCACGCTCACTCCTCACTGCAATGCGTTTGCATGCGTTGACGGCGAAACTTTCGGTGCAAAGGAAACTCATTTCAAAACGATCCCGAGAGCGATCAAATTCGTGGTACCGAAGGGGTCGAAACTCAACAGCAAATAATCCTCTCAAGGCATTCCCCTAAGAGGATCATATACGGAGAAGTATCGAAGCGGTCATAACGGGGCGGTCTCGAAAACCGTTAGGCAGCAATGCCCCGAGGGTTCGAATCCCTCCTTCTCCGCCAAATCAAACGGGCTTTCATGCCCGTTTTTTAGTTACTTGATGATTTGAGCTGCTTAGATTATCATTATTCTGTAAGAAGCTTCAGAGGGGAGACTGACATGTCATCAGATTACAGACAGGATATCAAGATGGATCCGTCCGGTTTCGTACTGCTTTCGGACTATGTGCCGTCAGTGATACAGGAGATCAGGTACTATTCGACTTACAACTTCATAGGGGAACGTATAGACGGTTATGAGGAACCATGTGCGCTTCTGACCATAGAAGCGGCCAGAGCTTTGAAAGCCGTAAGCAGCGAGATGGCGGTACAGGGCTACAGGCTGAAGGTCTTCGATGCATACAGGCCTGCCTGCGCAGTGAAGCATTTCGTGCTCTGGGGCATAGAAGACCAGGATATACGGATGAAACCGTACTTTTATCCTGATCTTGATAAGCAGGACCTCTTCATCAAAGGATATATAGCCAAGCAGTCGAGTCACAGCCGCGGCAGTGCAGTGGACCTGACCCTTTTTGATATGAAAACAGGCAAAGAACTGGACATGGGGAGTCCTTTCGATCTTTTCAGTGAAAGGTCCCATCCTGATTTCAGGGGTATCAGCGATGAACAATATGAAAACCGAATGACCCTTCAGAACGTCATGGTCCGTAACGGTTTTTTGCCCATAGACTGCGAGTGGTGGCATTTTTCCCTTAAGGACGAACCTTATCCCGACACCTATTTCGAGTTCCCGGTCTCATCAGCGTACCTGAAAAAGTAGGAAGGGAGCCTGGGTTTTGAAAGCAATTTCATTTTTTGACAGGGAGTATGCTAAGCTCCCTTTTTTTAGTTGTAAAAATGGTGTAAAATAAATAGATTATATTAAATGGCCTACGACCGGAGGACAAAAAATGCCCGTTGATGAAAGTGTAAGGAAAAAAGCAAATAGGTATTTTTTCGGCAAAGTAATATTCAATGTGTGCCTTGCCATTTTGGGTGCGGTATTCATATTCCTGTTTCTGAACAATATGCAGCATCAGGCTGCTCTTCTTAAGCAGAGAAAAAACAATTTGCAATCGCTGTCAGATGCAGTATCCATATTGGAACGCAACGAGAAAGACGCAGAGGATCTGTCGACTATTTTCCATGAAGGAAATCAGGAAATGCTGACTGATCTTACGGAGCTGTTCAACAGCGGTCTCTTCAACGGCCTTGTTTATTCCGATGAGCAGACAAGGGCTGATGTCTTTGCTGATATCGTTGAGAGATCAGGTGTAGACTACCTGTTCGTTATGAAGAGGGATGGGAGCGTTGCCATCTCTCCCTATGTGGAGCTTAA
>CAYUGP010000032.1:0-11362 GCA_964444315.1 uncultured Oscillospiraceae bacterium
CCGGTTTCTTGACATATTTCACAGGCACATAATCCACAGGCACTTTGTCTGAGTATTTACCTTTGCTGTACAATGCAGCGATGGATGCGGATTCATATATATCATCTTCTTCCGGTTCTTCTCCGTTCATCTGAAGGATCAGGTGGGATCCATGGATATCCTTAGTGTGGAGCCAGTAGTCGCCTTTCTGTGCAAGTTTGAATGTGATATAGTCATTCTCCGTATTCGATCTTCCGACCAGCACCGTATGGCCTGTGCTGAGTTTGAACTTCCTGGGCTGAGGCTTTGCCTTTTTATTTCTCTTCTCGGCTTTGTTGTTCCTTATGAAGCCCTGGATGTATAACTCTTCCTTTATGGCATCGATCTCGGCATAGTTTTCCGCAAGTGACACTTCTGCCTGTACTGTCTTCAGATAATCTATCTCTTTGTTACACTCTTCAAGCTGGGCCAGCTTTTCCTTTTTGGATGCTTTCAGTTTTGCATATTTTTTGTAGTAGCTCTGTGCATTCTTTGCAGCCGACAGTTTCTCGTCGAGTTCAATGGTAACTTTCTCACCATCGTAATAGCTTATAACATCCACGCTTTTGGCACCCGGTACGGCAAGGTGCAGATTCGCGTTAAGAAGCTCTCCTTTTATTCTGTAGATATCTGCTTCTTCTGATTTTTTTATCTCATCGAGCAATCTCGAAACTTTCAGTTCATGTTTTTCTATGAGGCTGTTTACCTGCCTTGTAAGGCTTGCAGCTTTCTGAGATACTCTATTGGTCTCAAACCTGCTTTTATAATAGAAATCAAGAGCTTCACCTATGGAATCGAAGCGCTTTTCTTCATACACGCCTCTGTACTGGCAAAGATCCATGACATGGACATCCTTTGCAACGCCCTTATCATCTATCCATACCGTAGGTATGAGCCGCCCCGGATCTGCGCCTGATTCGACAGCTATTGCAGCTGCCGGTCCGTATCCCATTTCATTGGCAAGCTTCCCTTTTGGCGGCTGAACGTAGCCAAGGCCCGGGAGTATCTGCCTGTATCGGTTCATATCTATGGATACTCGCTTGATAGAATCGATTATACTGTCACTGCTTCCGTCCAGCAGTATTATATTGCTGTATTTGCCCATGGTCTCAAGGACCAGCTTCTTCAGGGTGGAAAATCCCATTTCATTCACAGTCTCGATCTCAAGGACTATGATCCTCTCCGTGTCGATCTGATATACTTTTTTGATCCTTCCGCCCTGTATATGTTTTCTCAAAAGCATGCAAAAGACAGGCGCTTCAGAAGGGTTCTCAAAGTCATTTTCCGTAAGCTGAACACGGCTGCCCTGAGACGAAATGTCTGCAAGAAGCTTTACCCTCCCCTCGAAAGTCCTTATCTGAAGGACGATCTGATCCGTTTCCGGCTGGCTGATCTTTTCGATTTTTGAGCCTTCAAGCTTTTCCGCAAGTTCATTGCAAACCGCTTTTGCCAGAAGTCCGTCGTAAGCCATAAAAAGCCTTTCTTTTACATTTGCATCTAATCTGCTACAATACTCTCAGGCTGTTTGAAACAGTTTTTGCCTTTTGCAAACAGCCCTTTTACGTAAAGATATATTAACACGAAAAGAAAGGGACTTCTATGATCAAATCAATGACAGGTTTCGGCAGAGGAGAATCCGTCTGCGGAAGCATGAACTTTACGGCAGAGATCAAGTCAGTCAATCACAGATACTGCGAGATATCCGTCAAACTGCCAAGAAGATTCAATTATGCTGAAGAAAGCATCAAAAATGTAGTAAAGAAACACGCATCAAGAGGAAAGATCGAAGTAAACATCAATGTGATCGACGACAGTTTCGATACTGAATCGATACATCTGAATATAGATGCGGCAAAGGCATATACCGATGCTCTGAGCAGGCTCAACGAAGAAGTGCTTTCCGGAAAAGGAAGCATAAGCCTTCAGATGCTGGCATCCAATCCGGATATTATAAAAACCGTAGCTCCGGAAGACGATGAAGATAAGATAACAGAAACTATCTGCGCTTCAGTGGAAAACGCCTGCCAGAACTTCGACAGGATGAGACAGACCGAAGGAGAAAAACTCATTGCCGATATACTTGAAAGAGGCCGCTTTATAGAATCTACCACTTCCGTTATCGAACAGTATGCTCCGGAAGTTAAAAAAGCATACTATGAAAAACTCAGGACACGCATTTCGGATCTTCTCAAAGGTTCAGTCGAGATCCCCGAAGACAGGATACTCGTTGAAGCAGCTGTTTTTGCGGATAAAGTCGACGTGACAGAAGAGATTACGAGGCTAAAGAGCCACTGCAGCCAGCTAAAGCAGATAGCCGATGAAAGCGATGAGCCTGTCGGCAAGAAGCTCGATTTCCTTGTTCAGGAGATGAACAGAGAATCCAACACCATAGGTTCGAAATGTAACGATGTTTCCATAACGAAGCATGTACTTCAGCTGAAGAACGAGATAGAAAAGATCAGAGAGCAGATCCAAAATATCGAATGATCTATCTGAAAGCCTCTTCAACGAGTTTCAGCGTTTCCTCTATGCCAAGATCATTAAGATGGAGACGGTCTGCGTGAAGATGTTTGCGGTATTCATCTCCGAAGGCTTTATCAAGTGGGATAAATGCGATATTTTCATCATCAGCGAGCTCGGGATCCCCGTTCATCGACACGATGACAAGGCGCTTTCCTTCCAGCAAAGCTTTCATTTCCCTAAATCCGTCATCATCAATATTCAAACTGTTGTCCAGGAACACCGCAACGTTCCTGGCAATTGTTTTTTTATCGATATCTTCTTTGAGAGAATCAATGAGAGACTTCTGCCCGCCATCAGCAATCAGTTTGAATGATGATTCTTCATATATATCTGCAAGACCGCTGTGAAGAGCCGTCAGCATATCGCCTCCGTAGAAAGAGTACTTTCTGTTTTCCGCCTCCTCGTATTCAGCAAGGACTTTTTGTCTCTCGGCTTCATATTTTGCGACATAATAGCCATGTATCTCATTGTAAACAAATGAGGCATACATAGGGCCTCCTATACCGTTTACGTGTATGCCGTCTCCAACGAACCAGTTGGAGTGCCCTGCTGAAAGCACTTCCCAATCTATGAGATGCACGTTGTCATATCGTGCGCACATATCCCTGATCCCGGCATTGCAGTGTATGTCCTTGCTTCTGTCGTTTGTCACAGTGACCCAGAAAAGCTGAAGTCCGTTGCTGTTCACATAGTTTACTATATCGTTCATCTGAGGAGCCCAAAGACCTCCGTTGGATCCTATGTGCACCAGGACTGCTTCCTGCAGTATTCCGTTATTCTTCATACTTGCCATTATGTCTCTGACATAAAGACCGGGACGGCTTACTACCGCATCACAGTAGAAATTCCCTATCACATTGTATATGTATGGGCTTGCTCCGAGGAGAACGGAGTCTCCTATTCCGCATACTCTGACTGCAGAAGCTGCCTTCTCAGCATAGTTTTCATCTTCATAGGAAGAAAGGAGCTCCTCCCACTTCATGTTCTCTTCATTCAGTTTTTTCAGATAGTCTTCCTGATAAAGCTGAAGGTCTTCCTCTTCCATGGCAAGCTGCGCCTTAAGTTCGTTCATCTCTTCCGTATGATCTTTTTCGAGAGCATACAGAACTCCGCCGTAGGCAGTAGTGAAACCAAGCACCACGCACAGAAGAACAAGTATGGGATTTGCCCACCTGCTTCTCACTGAGAATAGAGCGTGCAGCAAAACTGAGACCGCAGCCGTAGCCAGGATCATATACAGTATATTCAGATCAGCAGTGAACCTTCCGAAAAACAATGAATTCCAGATGACCATGAGCGGATAGTGTATGAGATACACTTCGTATGTCACGGAGGCGGCAAGCCTTACCGGAACGAAAAGAATAGAATCCGTCCTTCCTATGTCAGCAGCCAGGATCATCTCTACAGCAGTAAACACAGTGAAAAGAAGCATGTATTCTGCCATGTATCCCGTATCTGAACCTATGAAGAACATACCGGCTATCATAAGTGCCAGGATAAGAAAGAACACTGCCTTCTTTATTCTTTTTACCGTTTTTTTGTCTTCTTGGTCTTTTCCTTTTTTAAGGAAATAGACAAACACTCCGAATAGAAGACAATAGATCCTTTCCAGGCTTCCGTAATATGCCGAAGAGATATCTTTTTCCGTAAAACTGACATAAAAATATATGATCGAAACGATCAGGAAGAAAAGGGTCAGGACCTGCGTATCGAATCCTTTTATCTTTTCCCCTATCCACCTGAAGAAGACGAAAAGCAGCGGAAATACGAGCTCGAACTGAAGCAGTATGGATATATACCAAAGATGGATGAAAGGTGTCTCACCTGCTCTGGCAAAGTAGTCGCTGTTTACAGATATCTGATAATAGTTATCATACCCGCAGATCACAGACGTTACTTCCGGCTTCATGGTCACCCAGAAAAAATCTATGATATTGCAGGCGAGGATAACGGAAAAGACCGTCGCAATGAGAGGTATATATAGCTTAACGAATCTCTTTTTGTAGTGCTTAAGAAGGTCGAGATCATCCTTGTCAAGAGACCTGCATAAAAGATATCCGGATATAACGAAAAAACCGCAGACGGCGTAAAAGCCTCCCTTCAGTATGCCTAAATGAAATAAAAGAACGCCGAAGCAGAAGCAGAGCCTCAGAATGTCTATATAGTCCAGCCTATCTTTTGAAAATGTCTTCATCAGGCCAGGCCTTCCTCTCTGAGCCTTTTGCTTATGGCGTTTATCACTTTTTTCTTATCAGCACTCCATAGAGGAGCAATGAGGATCTTTTTCGGACCGTCTCCTGTCATCCTATGAACTACCATATCTTCCGGAAGGAGTTTCAGACAATCCACAAGTATGTCAATGTATTCTTCCATGGTCAAAGTTTCGAACTTTCCTGCTCTGTAATCATCAGCAAGATCTGTTCCGTCAAGGACGTGAAGAAGCTGTAGTTTTATCCCTTTGCTGCCTGCGGCGCAAATGTGCCGGACAGTCTCCTTCATATCCTCTCTGCTTTCACAGGGAAGACCCAATATGGCGTGAGTGATAGTATGTATGCCCAATGAATCAAGCTTTTTTACAGCTTCGTCATAGACCTTGGTCTCATATCCTCTTCTGATATATTCTATGCTTTACTGATTTACCGTCTGAAAGCCCAGTTCCACCCATAGCGGTTTTACGGCATTGAGCTTTCCAAGATATTCAAGAACTTCATCAGGCAGACAATCCGGTCTCGTCGCAATGGATATGACGGCTATATCTTCTCTGGCAGCGACTTCATCATATAAATTTTTCAGGTAACCAAGAGGAGCGTACGTATTCGAAAAAGCCTGAAAATATGCTATATATCTATCGCCTTTGAATTTAGAAGCAACTCTTTTCTTTGCATTTTCTATCTGCTCGGAGATCTTAAGGTCGCTGTTTTCGGAAAAGTCACCGCTGCCGCCCTCCGAACAGAAAATACATCCTCCTACGCCAAGACTGCCGTCTCTGTTAGGGCACGTGAATTTCCCTGACAGAGACAGTTTATAGAGTTTTTCTCCGTATACAGTTTTGCAGAATTCGTTTGTAGTGATCAATTATGATTCAACGAGTTCCGCCACGTTTCTGTAGCGTCCGCGGTGCCTTGTGGACGATGCGAGTACAACTATGGCAGAATAATAAGTACCCAATGACAGTATATGGCTTATGAAGGTCTCTCCGTTAACAACGTTGTACATTACCATTATCCCGGACAGGAACAAAAGTATCGATCCAATGGTTATCCTTCTTGTCATGCCTGTTGAGGCAACGACCATTAGCAGCGCTGCCACCATATAGATCATAGCCCAGGTCCTCAGAACTCCGTACTCACCTTTTATGAAAGAAAGACACAGCAAAGCTATGGCGGACAGAACCGCCCAGAAAACGATCTGCAGTACGGATAAATGCTCTTCCCTTATATATGCATAGCTCAGAAGAAGATATGCAGCAATATGGATTATAGGTCCCACATTAAGGTTCAGGCTCATTGAGATATCCGCTACTGTTAGAGCCCCGAGGCCTGCAAGTATGAAAGCGGAAAGCTTTGTCTTGTCCTTCTTGTACCAGAAAAAGGCCAGGATTATCGACAGCAGACCTATTGCAAGTTTGTAATAGGTTATGATCCTAACGTCGCCGGGAAGCAGCTGTTTGTAGAACTCCATTATGAAGAAAAGCAGAAAGATAGTGAATACACACAAAGCAGGAAGTGCTTTGTACTTTGCATCCTCCGGAAGCCAGCCCTTTTTGACTCTTCTTCTGAAGCGTATTTTCCCGAACACATATACGATCTGGTAAAGGATAAACGAAATAGCCGTAAGAACGATACTGATCATGAAGATCACCGCATCTTTCCAGTACAGCCTGATACGGCTGGGCTTGCGTATCGTCATGATGCTGGCAATGTTAATGTCGTTATCGAAATCATATTTCATAAAGTCTTCGGATTCAGTTATGGATTCCGGGATGAATTCGATATCCAGTGTACCGTCAGCACCCGGGCCCTCATCAATCTCTCCCTTGAATACGATGCTGAACTCACTGCCTGCAGAAGGAGCACAGTAATAGTTGGATATATTATCGGGTATCTGATGCCCTACTGTATAGTCAAGTATCAGCAATGAAAGACCGTAGTTATCATTGGGGCTCATTACAATAGTATAGTCACAGTCGCGAGGTATCAGGACCCCTATTGCATAATCATAATAACTGAGATAATCGTGGTCATCCGAAAAAGGCCTGTCTTCAATGGGGACATACTCATAAGTAAATTCTTTTTCATTGTAAGACATGATGCTGGACAGCGATTCCAACAATTGTCCGTTTCTGTAAAGAGAAACATCGGAGTCAGAGCTTATATATATTTCCGAATACTTACCGTGACTTGTATATATCTCCCCTATATCATCCGTTGAGAACAGCCATGAAATATACAGTTCAGGAGTATGGAAGTGAGCAAGGTTCACTCCGGATGAGGCCTGGCTGTTCCATTTTCTGAAAAGGCTGCTGTTGTTTTCCTCATTCGTGACGAGCATGAGTATGTAGTTGAGAAGACCGTTCGCAGCCTCCTTGGTATCCTCGTTTATGAGTTCGGGATCATTGGCTATGCTCAGAAGCGTCGAAAGCACGTTGAGCGGTGAACTGTCAGCCCAGATATGTATTATCTTGTCCTGGAGGCATCGTACGTACATTCCATTGGAAGGACAGATCTCCAGAAGATAACCGAGTATGGTTTTCAGAAGATCCGTAGTCCCGTTGTTGTACCAGAAGTCATAACCAGTAAGATTTTTGTATATGTCGTTTACCTTTTTGCTCAGTTCATTGAAATCAGAATCAGTCTCTAGCGAAGGAAGATAATATGTCTGTCCGTAACGCTCATAGCCCCATTCCGCATAAGGTACCATAGGAACAGGGTCTGTTTTTCCGACTATGTTGAAGATGTTATAGTATCTCGAATAATTTTCATCAATGACGTATCTGGGTGTTGCGAAAGTATATGCGTAAACTGTTTTCTGATTGAAAACTCCGGAATCTGAAAGCATGGAGGCAGTAAGGCTTGATACTGCTGCAGCACGGCTGAACCCGGATATCCAAACCTTCACAGGACCCGTGATGTGCATGCTGGCAATGTATCCGAATATACGGTCATAGACCAAAGATGCAGATCTGCTGAAACCGTCGTGCACCTTGCCTGTACCTATGCTGAAATTCGATTCCCATTCGTCGATATATCCCTGGCCGCACACACCCACTGCGATAAGTTCGAATGCTTCACCGCCTTCTCCGATGCGCTGATGTCCCATAACCGTGGAAATGGAATATATATTGGGGTCCTTGTCATAATCATCGCTTCTGAGATCTTTGAAATGAGCTTCCGTAAGGAAATTGCTCAGATTCATATCCATGCTGGTGATCCCTTCGAGATGCTTCAGATTCGGCCTGAATGCAGCGAGCGTCAGACCTACGGAAAGCTTTGCAAGGTTGTGATCATACATGTCCGCAGGATGTTTGAACCAGTCCTTGTTGAATTCAACACTGATAGAATGATTCGAATCCGTAGTGGCTGAATAATATGAAGCCGTGATCCATTCGTTTTCCCCGGTCTCATCTGCAAATACTGCAGGGCAAGCAGAGAAAAGGATAGATAGACATAAAAAAAGTGAAAAGATTTTTTTTAACACGATTTTCAGGTCCATGTTGATTACCTATCTTGATCTAAGTTTTTTTATAGTATCTATATATATTTCCGGCGGGTCTGCCGTGAATTCCATATATTGTCCTGTATTGGGATGTATGAATCCCAGTATCCCTGCATGGAGCATCTGTCCTTCTGTCATGTAAGGGTGCTTTTTGATATTTCCGTAGAGATCATCTCCGAGAAGAGGATGATTGATCGACGTCATGTGCACTCTTATCTGGTGAGTCCTCCCGGTCTCAAGCCTCGCTTCTATTTCAGTGAAACCTTTGAACCTTTCAATAACTCTCCAGTGAGTCACGGCCCTTTTTCCGTCCTCTGTAATTGCCATTCTCAAACGGTTCTTAGGATCCCTGCCTATGGGAGCATCAACAGTACCGTTTTCTTCATCGAAGCCGAAATACACGACTGCTCTGTAAACTCTGGTTATGCTGTGCTCAGCGAACTGGCTTTGCAGCCCTTTATATGCTTCATCTGATTTTGCACAAACAAGAAGCCCTGAAGTATCCTTGTCTATTCTATGGACAATACCGGGCCTTTCCGTACCGTTGATAACTGAAAGCGATCCGCAGTGATAAAGAAGTGCATTTACGAGGGTTCCGGAAGGATTTCCTGCAGCAGGATGAACGACCATCCCTTTGGGTTTGTTGACGACTATCAAATCCTCGTCTTCGTATACTATATCGAGAGGGATGTCTTCAGGGACTGCATCGCAGGGCACCGGTTCGGGCATAGAGACGGTTATAACGTCGCCGTCTGAAAGAATATAGTTTTTCTTAACAGAATGATTATTTACGTTTATATGCTTATCCGTTATGAGTTTTTGTATGTAATTTCTGGAATAATCTTCTAAAAGAAAAGAAAGTACGCTGTCGATCCTCTCATTTGCGTACTCTCCTGTGATCGTAAAAATATATTCCTGTTCTGTTCTGTCAGACATTAACGGATACCTTTTTCTTTGTTTTTTCTGGGTTCAATGATAAGTACTGAAATGACCAGCATGGCGCATCCCACACAGATGGCTATATCTGCGACATTGAATACCGGCCAAAAGTAAAAGTTGAAAAAGTCTATGACATAGTTATATATAAGCCTGGTAATAAGGTTGCCTGCGCCGCCTCCTACAATGAGTGCGATCGCTGCGCTTTCCATTTTAGGGATCTTCTTTTTCTGGCTAACTGCGTATGCTGATAAACACAGAAGCATTACAGCAGTGACGATACTGAGAAATACCTGTTTCCCTGCAAAAATACCGAATGCAGCTCCTGTATTCCTCACATATGTTATATCGAAGAATCCGGAGAGAAACGGAATGGTCTGATTCTCTGTCATATTGCATGATACCAGATACTTCGTATATTGATCTAAAGCCAGTGAGATCAAAACGATGATATAGAACAAATTACTTCTCTCCCTCGTCGATGGAATTCAAGAACTCATCGAATTCATCAGTGACTGTTTCCCCGAGTATATCCGTATCGAGTATCTTGAGGCTTTTAAGCTCTGATTCCAGCAGATACTGAAAACGCATGCGAGCTGAAATCACCCTGTCTTTGAGCAGCTTTTCCTGCTGCTGAAGTTTTGCCAGGTCATTTTTTGTTGAACTTATGATCTCCTCAGCTTTCATCTGAGCATTCTCAAGAAGGATCTCCGCCTTTTTCTCAGTAGAAGCAGATATATCTGCCATAAGGGATTTTGCCGATTCGAGTGTTGTGTACAATTTGCTTTCAAGCTCTCTGTACTGCATGTTCAGATCTTTATGAGCTTCTGTCAAAGCATCATAATCCTCCTGAAGAAGATTATATTCCTTCTGCAGCTTGTCCAGGTCAGAGTTCCCCTTTAATATCCTGTCTTTGAGATTTCTGTTCTCTGTGGTCAGGTTTGTGAATTCTACAATGATCTCATCAAGGAACTCATCTACCTCAGTATCCTTATATCCTCTGACACCTTTAGTAAATTCTTTTTTTTCTATGTCATTAGCTGTAAGCATATTAGAGTACTCCTCCTATATCATCAGCAACAAACGCAAAAGTGCTCTGAAGATAAACTCCAATAATATGATCGTGATCCACGGGGTGAAATCGATCGGCAAAGGCCTCATATTGGGGAATATCCTGCTGAGCAAACTCATCAGGAGATTCCAAAGCATACTGGCCGGTCTGAACAAAGGATCGAGAAAATATCCTAGCTTTCTCCAGTAATCAAAAAGTTTCGTTCCGGGATTCACGAACCACGAACCAATGCAATATACGAGTATGGCTATATTCAGTGCCCTGTAAAAGTAATACAGGGCATAAAATAACGTCGTTTTCATTTAATTCCAGGGACTCTTGACAGCCGATTCTTCTCTTCTGACGCCATTGGTATATGTTACGTCCACATTTTCAGGCGTGAAGAGGAAGATGTTGTTTGCAACTTTCTGGACATTTCCGTTAAGTGCATATGTCGCACCGGAAAGGAAATCGAAAATCTTTCTGGCTGTGTCAGTCTCAAGGTCTTCGAGATTGATTATGACAGGCTTCTTTGCTCTGAGGCTGTCTACCAGTTTCGGACTTTCTTCAAAGGATTGCGGTTTGATCACTACAAGTTTGACCTGCTCTGTGTATCTCTTTGCCGTTGTGCTGGTTGCTGCTTTCTTTTCAGCAACAGGAGCAGATACGGGTGCAGCCTTTCTCTCGAATCCAGACGGAGCCTTTGCTTCCTCTTTGTTTCCGCCGAATAAAGGTTTTCTTTCTTTGACTTCTTCGACTTCTTCTTCTAATTCTTCTTCGTCTTCATCTTCTTCTTCGAGACCGATTAGGTTTGTCCAAAAACTCATAATTCATTACTCCTTTTACTTGCTATAGTTTCTTTCGCCGAAGATGGCGGTTCCCAAACGTATACAGTTTGCACCCTCTTCGATCGCCACTTTGTAATCTGAAGACATACCCATCGATAATATCTCCAGATCATATTCTTTAAACAGATCGAAGACCTGTTTGAAGTATATCCTTACGTTTTCCGGATCATCTGTTTCCGGAGCTACCTGCATAAAGCCTCTGACCCTGACATTTTTGTCCACAACGCCGCCGGGGCGAACGCGCTGGCAAAGATGGGCTTTTCGCGCGTTG
>CAYUGP010000033.1:0-11305 GCA_964444315.1 uncultured Oscillospiraceae bacterium
AGGAACCGCTGCCCCATGCCCATCATAGGCATGACCTGCAGGGAAAAGACCTACAGGCAGATGAGCATGTACTGGCATGTAACACCTCTCCTTGTAAGGCAGTTCGACGATCTTGAAGACCTGATCCTCAGAGCCAGAGGCATAATAGAGGAAGAGGGCTTCGCAAAGAAGGGGGACGTGGTGGTACTTACGGGAGGCATCACCAATACCAAAGGCGGCACAAAGCTCATACATGCAGACGTAATAGAATAGATGGAAAGACAAGACGATGGCCTGGCTTTCATGCTCAGGTACGACAATATAGCAAGGTTCGAAGACGGAGAGGTGCTCATACTTGACCGCAGGATATATCCTGCAAAGACAGAATTCCTAAGGTGCAGGGACCATAATGAAGTGGCCCGGGCCCTTAAGGATATGGTCACCCAGTCGGCCGGGCCCTTTACGGCCGGTCCTATGGGCATGGCTCTTGCGGCCTGGGAATGCAGGGATAAAACGGAAGAAGAACAAAAAGCCTATCTTACGGAGGCTGCTCACACCATATCGAATGCAAGGCCCACCACCGCAAAGAGGATGGCACTTCTTTGCGGAGAGTGCCTTGAAGCGGCATTCAAGGCCATGGAAGAGGGAAAAAACACCTGGGAAGCGGTAGTGCAGAGGACCGTGGACCTCAACGACGAACGCTATTCACAGATAGGAAAGATCGCAAAATATCTGGTGGAGAAATTCCCTGCAGGCGGACATGTCATGACCTACTGCTTTGCAGAGACCATAGTCGGCATGATGCTCAAGGAGTGCAGACGCACAGGAAAGGAGATAAAGCTCTTCTGTCCGGAGACAAGGCCTTACTTTCAGGGTGCAAGACTCACGGCCACAGTGTGCCGTGACATGGGCTTCGACGTTACGGTCATAACTGACGGCATGCCGGCTTTCGTCATGAAAAACGAAGGTATAGACGTGTTCACGACGGCAGCTGATGCCATATGCTGCGACGGATACGTGGTAAACAAGGTCGGCACCTGCAACACGGCCATAGCGGCCAGATACTACGGGGTCCCGTATTATGTGACAGGGGCTCCTGACGGAGGTCATCCCACCATAGATACGGTAAGGATAGAGCAAAGGGACGGGGAGTTCACTCTTCAGGCCATGGGTGTAAGGACCGCGGCCGAAGGGGTGAAGGGATATTACCCTGCCTTTGACATCACTCCGCCGGAACTGGTCACGGGAGTCGTTACGGATCAGGGTATATATTCGCCTTATGAACTTGGCGAATACTTCAAAAAGACGGACGGCAAGATCAGAGTAGTCGTTTAGGAGGCTATTTATGACTAAGAGTAAAAGAAAAGAGCTTCTGAGAGAAGCTATAGCAGCCAGGGAAAACGCATATGTGCCCTATTCCCATTTCAAGGTAGGAGCCGCTCTCCTGGCAAAGAACGGCAGGATATTCAGAGGCTGCAACATAGAAAACGCTGCTTTCGGATCCACCATGTGCGCCGAAAGGACCGCTTTTTTCAAAGCTGTATCTGAGGGGGTAAGGGAGTTTGAGGCCATCGCCATCGTGGGGGGACCTGAAGCAGGAAACTTAAGACCCATATGCGACCCCTGCGGAAACTGCCGCCAGGTCATGGCGGAATTCTGCAGCGGAGATTTCGAGGTGATCTTCGGGTCATGCGAAGATGATATATCGGTATATACGCTCGAGGAAATACTGCCTTTGAGGTTCAGACTGGAGGATAGATAGAAATGGACGTAAAGGAAATACTCAGCCGCTGCGATCACACCCTGCTCGCCGTGGAGTGCACATGGGAACAGATAAAGGATATTTGTGATGACGGGATCAAGTATCATACGGCTTCCGTATGCATACCGCCGGGATTCGTTAAAAGAGCAAAGGATTATGTCGGAGACAGGCTTACCGTCTGTACGGTCATAGGCTTCCCCAACGGATACAACACTACTGCTGCAAAGGAGTTCGAGGCAAAGGATGCCATCGAGTGCGGAGCGGACGAAATAGACATGGTCATAAACATAGGTGCTGTGAAAGAAGGAAGATACGATGATGTGGAGGATGAGATCAGGGCAATAAAGAACGTGTGCCGGGATCATATCCTGAAAGTCATCATAGAAGCATGTCTTCTGACCGATGAAGAAAAGATAAAAATGTGCGAAGCCGTGACAAAAGCCGGAGCTGACTACATCAAGACTTCAACGGGTTTTTCCACGGGAGGTGCCACGAGAGAAGATGTGACGCTGCTGCGGGCCCATGTGGGACCTGAAGTCAAAGTCAAGGCTGCAGGGGGTATAAAGGATCTTAAAGATGCTGAAGATTTCATACGCCTTGGTGCAGACCGCCTGGGTACTAGCAGAGTCGTAAAGGCCGTCAAAGCCGAAGAAGCGGCAGAGGGTGAGTATTGAGGATATGGGAAAAAGAGTATTCATCATAGTTCTGGACAGCTACGGAATAGGAGAGCTTCCCGATGCATACAAATGGGGAGACGAGGGCAGCAATACTTTGGGAGCCATAAGGGATCTTCCTGAGTTCGACTGCCCGAACCTTAAATCTTTAGGCCTGTTCAACATAGAGGGAGTGGGAGGCGGCGTTGAAGCCCCCAAGGGATCCTTCGCCCGCATGGCGGAGCTTTCCGCAGGGAAGGATACCACCACGGGCCACTGGGAGATGGCAGGTCTTGTTTCAGAGCAGCCTTTCCCCACATATCCCGACGGTTTTCCGGAAGACGTGGTAAAAAAACTGGAGGAAGCCTGGGGCAGAGGCACTCTTTGCAACAAGCCCTATTCCGGTACGGAAGTCATAAAGGACTACGGCAGGGAACACGTTGAGACAGGCAAGCTCATAATATATACCTCCGCTGATTCGGTACTGCAGGTGGCGGCTCACGAAGACGTGGTCCCCGTGGAGCGGCTCTACCGATATTGCGAGCAGGCAAGGGAGATACTTAAAGGAGAGCACGGAGTGGGAAGGGTCATAGCCAGGCCTTTTGACGGGGAATGGCCCTATCACAGGACCGTAAGACGCCATGACTTTTCTCTCGAGCCCAAGAGGACCATGCTGGACGTTCTTAAGGAAAAGGGCCTGGATGTCATTTCCGTGGGCAAGATCTATGACATATTTGCAGGCAAGGGTCTCACCGAGAGCAACAGGACCGTGAGCAACGCTGACGGTATGGACAGGACGATGATCATCGCTGAGCGCGATTTCGAAGGTCTTTGCTTTGTGAACCTGGTGGAGTTCGACATGACCTACGGTCACAGGAACGACGCTAAAGGATATGCCAGGGCATCTACGGAATTCGACATGCAGCTTGGGCTTCTCATGCCCATGCTGAAAGAGGACGACCTTCTCTTCATCACTGCGGACCACGGATGCGATCCTTCTACACCGTCTACCGATCACAGCAGGGAATACGTTCCCATGATAGCGTACGGAAAGAAGGTAAAAGAAGGCGTGGATCTGGGGACTCTGTCCACCTTTGCTGATCTTTCTGCGACGGTGCTTGAGTACTTCGGGGAAGAACCGGTGTGCGGAGAATCCCGGAGTTTTCTTGAAAATATACTGAAATAGGGAATATGTGAAGAAAACGGCGCCTTAAAGCGCCGTTTTTCTTTGTCAGTCTTCGACCAGGTTGTTAACCCAGAGTTTTTTGGATACGAGTATCATGCCTATGATCAGTTTTATGACGTTGGCGCTGACTACACAGGCATACATCGGGACTATGGGAAGCCTTGTATAGTGAAGGATGGCCCATGCCAGCGGTATGCTCACTACCCAGGAGAAGCAGCTGTCGAAGAGGAAGGTGATGAGAGTCTTTCCTCCGCAGCGCATGGTGAAATAGTAGCATATCACCGCGGCATCTATGGGCATCATGACGGCGGAGATCCTAATGAGTGTGGCTGCGAGAAGTTTGACCTCCGCAGTCGTATTGTATATGTTTGCTATGGCTCCTGCTGAGAAGAACGTTATAACGGCTATGATCAGCGTGGATAGCGTTGTCATGAATATGATCTTGTTGTCCGTATCTATTGCTTCTTCTGCATCTCCTCTTCCCAGGGAGTGGCCAACTATTATGGCAAGTGCGTTGCCCATGGCGAGGTAGAAAGTCATGAAGAGGTTCATGGCGGCGCCTGAGATATTGATCGCCGGTACCACTTCTATCCCCTTTTGGCTCATGATCTGGTTGAGCACGGCCTGACCGGCGGACCAGAGGAATTCGTTTATGAACAGAGGCGCAGCCGTAAGGAGGACGTTCCTTAGCATTTCAGGGGCGATACCGAGACGGCCCAACATCATCTCGGTGAATACGGCTTTGTCTTTGTGGGTGTGTGCCCATAAGGAGCAGATGAGGAATTCGGCGACTCTCGAAATGTTTGTCGCAAGTGCCGCTCCCAGGACTCCCATGGCAGGGAAGCCCAGCTTACCGTAGATGAGCACGTAATTAAGGCACAGGTTCAGGAATACGGCGGTTATACCTGCCGTCATGGGGACCTTGCCCTGATCCGTTTCCCTTAAGGTCCCCGCGTAGCACTGGGTCATGGCAAAGAAAGGCACGCCCCAGAGTATGCGGGAAAGATAGGCTTTTGCATATCCGAAGGTCACGGCCAGATCTACGCCCGCTTCTCCTTCGTGAAGGTATCTCCATATCAGAACTTCGCCTTTTAAAAGAAGCACTGTCATGGCAATGCCGATGAACACGGCGGCTGATACGAGCTTTATCCTGAAGGTCTTCCTTACTCCGTCTGCGTCCTTTTTGCCGTGATACTGGGAGGTGAAGATCCCTATTCCTGATACGAGGCCGAAGAGTCCCAGGTTCACCACAAAAAGGAGCTGGTTGACTATGGCCACTCCTGACATGGGCTCCGTTCCCGTCTGTCCCACCATTATATTATCCAGAAGGTTCACAAAGGTGGATATGACGTTCTGGATCAGTATGGGCAGAGCTATGGCGAAGACTCTACTGTAAAATTCTTTAGTTCCGATGAGTTTCCGTGTATGCATATCGACTGATTTTACCACCAGCGCCATCTACGGTCAATGATGGTGTTCTTTTTGCATTGGAATTGATTTTTCGACTCTTTTTGGTATATTGTATTATGTAAAGTATTTCTGTTTCTTTAGAAAAACAAATATATTTTTGAAAGGGATTTATCAAGGAAAATGGATGAAAAGAACAGATCCCTTGGCGCATGGAGAGCGGTGGCTATAATAGCTCTTTGCCTGCTCATCGCTGCAGCGGTGCTCTATGCCACGGGGAGGTTTGTGTGGAACGGAGCGTCGGGATCAAAGGAAGCTGAAGCTATAGATGCAGAGCTTGATCTCTGGACCGAAGGATCGGCTGCAAAGGCGGAGTTCGAGGAATATATAAGGGCTGTGACCGACGAAAACGGTCCTGACTATATACCCCGGGAGGACAGGATAGCGGTGTTCGATCTGGACGGTACGCTTTTCTGCGAAACAGATCCCAACTACTTCGACTATATGCTTCTTGTGCACAGGGTGCTGGAGGATCCGGAATACATAGGCAGAGCCAGCGATTTCGAGAAGGAAACGGCAAACAAGATAGTTGCTCAGAACGAGACCGGAGAGTCATTTTCCGGGCTCGAGGTCGATCACGGAAGATGTATAGCCACATCCTTTGCCGGTATGACTCTTGAAGAGTTCAACGGATATATCCAGGAGTTCAAGAAGACGCCCATGCCAAGCTATGAAGGCATGAGCAGAGGCGAAGGCTGGTACAGGCCCATGCTTCAGATCGTGGATTGCCTGCAGAAAAACGGATTTACGGTATACGTGGTCAGCGGTACCGACCGCCTCATAGTAAGGGGCATAGTCTGGGATTCGCCGCTTAAGGTCCCCATGCGCCAGATCATAGGCTCCGATGAGACTCTCATTGCCAGGGATCAGGGAGCGGAGGACGGCCTTAATTATGTCTTTGACGACGATGACGTGGTGGTGCTCGGAGGAAACTTCATCATAAAGAACCTCAAGATGAACAAAGTGTCGGTCATAGCCCAGGAGATAGGTCAGCAGCCGGTGCTGTCTTTCGGAAACAGCACGGGAGATTCCAGCATGGCAGAATATGTGACCAGCGGAAATAAATACAGGAGCCTAGCCTTCATGCTCTGCTGCGACGACCTCGAAAGAGAGAACGGAAACCAGAGCAAGGCTGACAAGATGTATTCTCTCTGCGAGGAGTTCGGCTGGGTGCCCATATCCATGAAGAACGACTGGAAGACCATCTACGGTGACGGTGTTACTAAAAAATAGCGTGTATATATATTAGCAAGGAGGAACTGCAATGGCTGCAACTATTAGTTTCGAAAAGACCAAGGAAGTGCTTAGGAACCTTACGGCTCAGGCTGAGGAAATGCTCAACGATCCGGACAAAGTCGAAAAGATGCTCCAGGATCTCGAAGCAAGGATGAGGACAGTCCCGAAGGTGGGAGATACTCTTGCCCTTCTGCCTCTCATGATCTCCATGATCAGAGCTTATGTGCGCAAAGAGTACACGGAAGTATCCAAGAAGACCATAGCTTCCATGATGGGAGCCGGGCTCTATCTGCTGGTCGGCAGGGATCTTATCCCGGACAAGACACCGATCGTCGGGCTCTTCGATGATATAGCCGTGCTGGGAGCGGCGCTCAAACTGTCTGAAAAGGAACTTAACGACTATTCCGCATGGCGCAGCACTCTGTAAGGAGCGTCGCCGATGGAACACGAACTGAAAAATATACAAAGGCTTAGGGAGCACCTTGCGGAGTGCACGGTGCTTCTTAAGGGAAACGGAGCTTATCCTTTGGAAGCTCCGGGGACTGTGGCCGCTTACGGCAACGGGATCAGAGGTACCGTAAAGGGCGGTACCGGATCCGGCGATGTTTATTCCAGATATTTCGTGACCGTCGAACAGGGTTTGAAAGAAGCCGGGTTCACTCTTTATGATGAGGAGTGGCTCGGCTCTTATGATGCCCTGAAGGAAGCTCACAGAGACGGGATAATAAAGGCGGCTATAGACAAAGCCGCTGCGGAAGGCAGCAACCTGCTCATGGCGGCTCTGAGTGTTCCCGTACCCGAGCCGGAATATGATCTTCCTCTCAAGACGGGAGCCGATTCAGCCCTGTACGTTGTGAGCCGTATATCCGGAGAAGGAAAAGACAGAAAGGCCGGGAAGGGCGATTTCGAACTGACGGATACTGAGATACGTGACATACTTTTGCTCGACAAGGAGTATGACAGGTTCATGCTGGTCATAAACGCAGGAGGTCCCATAGACCTTTCACCTGTCATGGGAGTAAGCAACATACTTGTTCTTTCCCAGCTGGGAGTGGAGACCGGTAAGGTCCTTGCGGATATCATGCTCGGAAAGGCCTATCCTTCGGGAAAACTGTCGACAAGCTGGGCAGGAGCCTCTGATTACTGCAGTGAGGGAAGTTTCGGGGATATGGATGACACTTTCTACCGCGAAGGGATATACGTGGGATACAGGTACTTCGATGCGGCGGGCAGGAAGCCTCTGTTTCCTTTCGGATACGGACTCGGATATACGAAATTCGAAATACGCTTTGCAGGAGGAATTATCGAAAAGAGCAGCGTGACTGCAGAGTTTGAGGTGTCGAATATTGGGGAGCATCCCGGCAGGGAAGTTGTGCAGCTCTATCTGTCCTGCCCCCAGGGGAAACTGAACAGGGAAAGAAAGTCCCTGGCAGGATATGCAAAGACTAAAGAATTAAGACCCGGAGAAAGTCAGAAGCTAAGCATAGGATTCGATCTTAAGGACTTCGCCGGATACGACGGTGAGTCCGCCTCATATATACTCGAAAAAGGTACATACGTGATCCTTGTGGGAAACAGCAGCGAAGATGCAAAGCCTGTGATGAAGGGAATTCTCGGAGGATCTTTGACGGTCAGAAAGGTGAAAAAACTCTTTCCTGACCCCGGTTTTGAAGATTGGCGTCCGGAGGTTATGCCTTCTTATGATACAGATGGCCTTCCCTGCTTTGCCATAGATATGAGCGGCTTTGAAACGGAAACCGTAGACTACGGTAGCTCCGGAGCAACAGACCCTAGAACAGACGATCTAAGCGCTTCCGAGCTTGCATACATGAATGTCGGTTTCTTCGGAGGGGCGAGCCGGGAACTCAACATCATAGGAAACGCTGCAGACAGCGTAGCCGGAGCTGCAGGGGAAACTTTCGGCATCGGCAGCAAGGGTATAGACCGCCTCATAATGGCAGATGGACCTGCAGGTCTGAGGCTCTCGAAGCAGTACTACAAGGATGAAACTGGTGTACATGCAGTCGGCACGGCTTTCCCTGACTATGTGATGAGACTTCTTCCCAGAGAGGTAAGCGAGCCTCTTGCCCTTCGCTTTAAAGTAAAGGAAGGAGTGGAGATAAAAGAGCAGTATGCCACGGCTCTTCCCATAGGAACAGCCATAGCCCAGAGCTGGAATGAGGATCTCGCAAGGCTTTGCGGAGAGATCGCAGGAGAGGAGGCCAAAGTGTTCGGCGTGGATCTGTGGCTTGCTCCGGCCCTTAACATACACAGGAACGTGCTCTGCGGGAGGAATTTCGAGTATTACTCCGAAGATCCTGTGCTCAGCGGGAATATGGCTGCTGCTGTTACTGTCGGAGCTCAGAAGACAGGCAGCGTGGGAGCCACTATAAAGCATCTGGCTTTCAATAACCAGGAGACCAACAGATACAATAACAACAGCGTCATCAGCGAGAGGGCTATGAGGGAGATATATCTCAAAGGCTTTGAAATAGCCGTCAGGAAGGGCGATCCTGCAGCAGTCATGAGTTCATATAACCTGGTGAACGGGGAACACACATCGGAGAGCAAGGCTCTCATAAAAGACATACTCTTCTCGGAGTTTGGCTACAGAGGACTCGTTATGACGGACTGGATAATACTCGGTCCTTCGGTGCTTGCCTTTGCCCACTATCCGGTGCCCGTCCCATGGAAGATAGCAGCCAGCGGCCACAGTCTGCTGATGCCCGGGACGCAGAAGGACTATGACGATATCATGGAGGCACTTTCTTTAGGAAGGCTGTCTTTAAGGCAACTAAAAGAGAATGCATCAAGGCTTCTTTGGCTCATAGACAGACTGCACAGGAAATGATACAATATTCATATACGGACATTCGAGAGAGTACAGGACCTTCCTTTTATTTTGAGTAAACAACATCGGTTCTGCATAGTCCGCATCTCATCGCTTTTTGCGGCGCCTTTCAAAAGGCGCGGTTTTCGATGCGGTGTACGGCGGGTGACCGCCGTTTTTTGTTTCGGAGGGAACTATGGATCAGTACAGAAAAAATCTTCTTGAACAGCTGAGGCTGTGCGTCATCGAAGAAGGGCAAAAAGATGCTGATGACAGGGGCCTCGTAAAGGCCATGAGCGTGAATGAGGAGCTTAAAGCCCTAGGCTTTTGCCTTGCAGCGGAGGATATAGTCAGGCTTGCAAGGTCGGAAAGCGTGGACTCCTTTTACAGGGATTTCGTATCCATGCTGAGCGAAGTAAAAGCGAAGCCCATGTATCCCGATTTCCCGTCTCAGGTAATGGATATGGACGAAGCCAAGTTCCGCTTCCACCAGATATGCCACTACCAGAGCACCTACGGTGTGGAGGAAATGGCCCGTTGGTTCGGACAGGACTATCAGGTCAGAAGAGGCTGGCTTCCGGAAGAGGAGGATACCGAAAAGACCGTTTCCGATGAAGCACTGCTTGCTGCCAAGACCGTAAGACTCATAGACGAAAAGGAGCAGTACTCCGTTCCTTTGGAAAAGCTTCTTAGGAAGCCTGAGAAGATCACCATACAGGAGACGGAGATCGTAAGGGAAGCTCTTTCCCATGTGGATATTTCTGCTCTCGATCTCGATATACCTTTCAAGAAAAATCTCATGCCTGTCTTTTATGCCCTGTTCACAATGGATGAAAAAGACCAGGCTCTTGAGGCTATGAGACGCCTTTGCCAGCATACGGGCGATGTTTTGAAATGCGCTGATTACTGCCTTACGAGGCAGGATTTCCGCCTTGCTACTTCCCAGAAAAAACAGCTGGTAAAGCTCATAGAGTCATACCCTGCGGAGGACTGGAAAGCCAATGTCATCCTCTCCGGGAAAAAGGCCAGAAGGGCGGTGCTGGTACTTCAGCACATTTCATACAACCGTTTCTCCCGTTCAGAAGCACACAAAGAGGTGGTCAGGATGCTGAGGAACGGTGAGCTTCAGAGCTGGGAAGGACAGGCCAAGGAACTCCTCACTGCAAAGGGTGAGGACGCAGTTTCCTTCATAGCGAAAAGACCCGGCATGCTGCTTCGCTGGACCAACTGGCTGCTGAAGCTGGGCTATGACGATTTCGGTATACAGGATAAGCTCATTGAAAACGTGGATTCCCTCTCGTCAAAGACCCTTGCTTTCGCACTGACCCAGCTCGGAAGACTGGAGGGAAAGGAGAGGGCTTACGATGTCATCTACGGGGTCATGTCAGTAAAGCTTTCGCGTAAAAACACTCCTCTTAAGGGAAAGAAGGTCTTCATAGACGAAGGAAGGCTTGACATAGCCCATTCGATGCTGCTCTCAAAAGGAGATGAGGCTGGCTATGTGAGAAACGGGCTTGCCTACCGCATCCCAGAGGGCATCAGGCACATACGCTTCTTCGTCTACTGGAATGACGAAGACAGAGTTGATATAGACCTCCACTGCAGAGCTCACAACAGGGACGGATCTGTTTATGAGATAGGGTGGAACGAGGATTTCAGAAGCGGGTCTGCGGTCCACAGCGGTGATATAACCCACAGCAATGCGGCGGAGTATATAGATATAGACATGGATTCGGACCTCGCAGAGGTGCAGATGAACATCAATCTGTATGCCGGAAACGATACCTTCGGGGATATAGACCAGTGTTTCGTAGGCATGATGGCTGTAAGCAAACTCGGAAAGAACGTGAAGCTCTACGATCCGAAGAACTGCTTCTTCCAGAGCGATATGCGTTCAAGGACAAGGACCATGAACTACGGATATGTCAACGTTAAGGAAAGATACCTTTGCCTTGACGACTCCCCCACCAAAGCTCAGTGGATGGACGGAGTCTATACGGCAGCGGACCATACCGTATCAGATTTCAATCTCGGAGAATATTTAGGCTTGCTTCTGAAAAAGCAGGGCTGCGAAAGGGTCGATAAGGCAGAGGATGCAGATATAGTGCTTGTTATGGAAAAGTGCAGCGGAGAGGGTCAGATAAGCCTCATAGATTCTGACTTTTTCCTTGGAGACGAGTAAGTAAAGGAGA
>CAYUGP010000034.1:0-1012 GCA_964444315.1 uncultured Oscillospiraceae bacterium
AGCTTCTGTTTGCTCGACAGTCCCAGGGAAATGAGAAGAGCGAATGCCGTTGAAAGAGGCACCGTGATGAAAACTATTATGAAAGTATTCTTCACAGCCTGAAGGAAGTACGGATCATGGAGAACATAGGAATAGTTGTATCCGCCGTAGCCGAAGAAGACCTGGGATGCGCTGTTGTAACCCTCCTCGAAACTGTAGATGAACACGTCTATGAGAGGATAGACCATGAACAGGAGGAGAAGTGCCAGCGCGGGCAGGAGATAAAGCCAGGCTTTTGCGTTGTTCTTGCTGAGCATGGAAGCGCCTCCTATCTTGACAGAACGCACTCAAGGCGTTCCTCTGTTTCCTTATCGAAGAGATACGCCTTGTTTGGTTTTACGTTAAGGTTGACGTGATCGCTGCCCGGGTCGGGAGCGTATTCGGCTATCACTATGGCCCTGAAGCTGCCGTTTTCCGCTGCGGGATGCACGGCTATTATGCTGGTATCCCTTCCCTGCACCTCAACGGAGCTAAGTCCGCAGTGAAGAAGACCGCTTTCTTCCACAAGGTAACCTTCCGGTCTTATTCCTACCCAGACCTCCCTGTCGTCAAAGCCGGAAACATTGAGCACGGCATCGTCGCCCAGATAAAGCTTTCCGCCTTTTACCCTGCCGTCAAAAACGTTCACGGGCGGGGTGCCCAGGAACTTGGCGACGAAAAGGTTCAGAGGATCGTCATACACCTTCTGAGGCTCTCCCATCTGCTGAAAAACCCCGGCTTTCATGACGACGATGAGATCCGAAATGCTCATGGCCTCATCCTGGTCGTGGGTAACGAATATGGTTGTGACCCCCGTTTCTCTTTGTATCCTCTTTATCTCCTCTCTCGTCTGGAGCCTGAGCCTCGCATCGAGGTTGGAAAGAGGCTCGTCCAGAAGAAGTACCCTCGGAGTCTTTACCAGGGCTCTTGCTATGGCTACCCTCTGCTGCTGTCCGCCGGAGAGCTCCGAGGGCTTCCGGTCCAGATAATCCTC
>CAYUGP010000034.1:1022-7778 GCA_964444315.1 uncultured Oscillospiraceae bacterium
GAGCCAGGCCCGCGCGGCGCTGAACACAGGCCCAGGCACTCCTTGGGAGCGGGAAGTATGCTTCGAGAGCCTTTTCCTTCATGGCCTCCTTGCTCATCTTCTGATCTCCCCTTAAGTTCTCGAGGGGGAACATGATATTCTGGAGGACAGTGAGGTGGGGATACAGAGCATAGTTCTGGAAAACAAGACCTATGCCCCTCTTCTCGGGAGGAAGATCCGTGACGTCCTCGTCTCCGAAATATATGCGGCCTTCCGTGGGCTGTTCAAGACCGGATATGAGGTTGAGAGTCGTCGATTTACCGCAGCCCGAAGGGCCGAGAAGCCCGATCAGTTTTCCGTCGGGGATCTCAAAATCGAAATCAGATACTGCCGTGACCTCGGTCTTTATCTTCTTGTTCCTGTTGGGGAACCTCTTTGTCAGATGAGAGAGTACTATTTTCATATTGTCTCCTTGTAAATATATAAAACTAAAGCCGCGGCCAAAAACCGCGGCCATCGATATCTTAGTTCCTGACTGATTCTATGGCTTCAAGATACTCTTCGAAGGTCCAGCCGTTCTCCGTTATGATCTTGGCTGCTTCCTCCCCTACGTACCTTACATGCCAGGCCTCATAGATATAGCCCGTATGAACACCGACCGTGTTGAGGGTGCCGTCGATATATCTGAGTATGAAGCCGTATTCTGCGCAGTGCTCCTTGATCCACTTGCCTTCGGGGCTGTCTCCGAAATCATCGCGGAGTTCATAGCCCTGGCTTGCTGCTCCCAGATCGCAGGCAAGACCTGTTTGGTGTTCTGACTGGCCCGCTCTTGCAGAGTACTTGTTCGCTTCGCTCTCTCCGTGGTTCCTGGCATAGGAATTGAACAGATTCTGCTGATAACTGTAAGATCTGTAGCCTGTACGAAGTTTCATGTCATAGCCCTGGGATGCAGCGTCATCGAGCATTTTGTTCAATGCCTCTGCTGCCACCCTTCTCATGGCATTGGTGCTCTGGGCCGGATCTCCCACGCCCTGCACCCATCTCTCGACTACCACAAGATCCGATGGCACGTAGCTCTCCGTCATATGATACGTCTTGTTGACAAGAACCAGAAGATCGTCGCTTGCCGATTTGAGCGGATACTCGTCTTTTGAGGTCGTGGTATACGGCCACTTGAGCTTCGGATCCTCTTCCATACCGCATATCTTGCACACACCGTCTTCGTAGCTGTGCTCGCACTGCATGCCGCATATGCTGCATACTCCGCCTACGAATTTGTGCTTGCAGTACTCCTTTGCGGAGCCTCCGCATATGGTGCATACTCCGTTTTCGAAATTGTGCTTGCAGCGTTTGGGATTCGGTTTTGTATCTCTTCCCGATATCCACACCACTGCAGTGATTATGAGCGCAACAGCCAGAAGAAAAGGTATGAAGCGCTTAAGATTGAGCTTGTATTTTTTCTTTTTCATAATAATGGTATTATACCACTTCCATACGCCAAGAAAAGCAACAAAAAACCTGCTCCGAGGAAGAGCAGGCTTCATTCTTTTACTTCGTTCCGTAAATGCGGTCTCCGGCGTCTCCCAGACCCGGAAGTATGTATGCGTGATCGTTGAGCTGGCGGTCCTTTGCAGCGATATATATATCTACATCGGGATGAGCTTTCTGGAGAACTTCTATTCCTTCGGGAGCTGCTATGATGCACATGAAGGTGATCTTCTTTCCGCCTCTTTTCTTGACTGCGTCAATGGCATCTACTGCGCTGCCTCCCGTTGCGAGCATGGGGTCTACGACGAAGGCCCAGCGTTTTTCTATATCATCAGGCAGTTTACAGTAGTACTCCACCGGCTTGTGGGTATCCGGATCTCTGTACATACCTATGAATCCGACCTTTGCATTGGGCACCAGCGAGAGCATGCCGTCTACGAATCCCAGGCCTGCACGCAAGATGGGCACTATGGCTATGTCCTCACCGTCGAGCATCTTCAAAGTGCATTTCTCAAGAGGTGTCTCGACTTCCACGCTTTTGAGAGGAAGATCTCTTGTTGCCTCATATGTCATAAGAGTGGCTATCTCTGTTACGAGCTGGCGGAAATCCTTAGTCGTGGTGTCCTTGCTCCTCAGGATAGCTGTTTTGTGCTGGATCAGCGGGTGGTCGAATACGTATACCTTGCTCATGATATTCTCCTTTGTATTTTAATATATATGATCATCCCTGTACGTTTTTCATCTTTTCAGCCTGCTCTTCGGTGATGAGGGCGTCTATTATCTCGTCCATGTCCCCGTCGAGGAAACTGTCAAGCTTGTACATGGTATATCCTATACGGTGATCCGTGACCCTCCCCTGGGGGAAATTGTATGTCCTGATCCTTTCGGACCTGTCTCCGGATCCGACAAGACTCTTTCTCTCAGCCGCCTGTTCGTCATGCTGCTGCTGAAGCATGGCTGCGTAGATACGGGATTTGAGCTCGATGAAAGCTTTCTCCTTGTTCTTGAGCTGGGATTTTTCATCCTGGCACTGTACCACCACTCCGGTGGGTATATGGGTAAGGCGGACTGCCGAGTCCGTCATGTTGATATACTGTCCGCCGTGGCCCGAAGCCCTGAAGGTATCTACTCTGATATCCTCCCACTTAAGATCGAGCTCCACGTCCTCCACTTCGGGCATGACCGCCACCGTGGCAGCAGAGGTATGTATCCTTCCGGCGCTTTCCGTCTCGGGGACCCTCTGCACTCTGTGGACTCCCGACTCGAATTTGAGCCTTGAATAGGCGCCTTTCCCTACTATCCTTACGACTGCTTCCTTGACTCCACCTATGCCGGTATCCGAAATATCGGTGACCGAGGCTTTCCAGCCTCTTCTCTCGGCATATCTGGAATACATCCTGAGAAGGTCGGAACCGAACAGCGCTGCTTCCTCTCCGCCTGTTCCTGCTCTTATCTCAAGAATGACGTTCTTATCGTCGTTGGGATCCTTGGGCAGGAGGAGTATTTTCAGTTCCTGGGTATATGTTTCTATATCCTCGCTCAGCTGGGCCAGTTCTTCCTTTGCCATCTCTCTCATTTCATCGTCGAGAGACGAGTCATCGAGCATGAGCTTGGTATCTTCCAGTTCTTCCTTAGCCTTCTTGTATTCCCTGTACTTTAAAACGATGGGCTCCATATCGCCCATGTCCTTCATCAGCTTTCTCCAGCGTGTCTGATCGGAGATGACCTCCGGATCTGCGACCAGCATGGAAAGCTCTTCGTATTTTTCAAGTATAAAATCAAGTTTGGTGAACATTTCAAGTAAGTATATCACAAGGGGGCATCAATCACAACGACGAACACATTTTTTTATGCATACTAAAACACTGTCTACGGCTGCCCGGGCACAAAATACCACGCCCTGCAAAAAGTTTTTCCCGGCGTAAAACTTTTTTATTTTTTATCCCCGCCGCCTGGCGTTTCTTTTATGTTCGTGAATTATTTTCCACACGGAATAAAAGGCTTGTAATTCTAAGCTTTCCGGCTGATGACCCTGTTTTTTGTTTTTCTTCAGCGGCAGTTTTTCCACATCAGCCTGTGGAAAACCATTATGCCCCTCAAGCCTTGAAATTACAGGGAACTCATACTTTTTTCGCTTCGTCAATATACAAGTTTTCCACAGCTTACGGGAATTTCGCATTTTCTTCTGGCCCTCTCCCCCGATTTCAAGGCTTTATGGCCTTTTTGTCATTTTTTACATCCATAGGCAAAGAAAATTCCGTAATTTTTTCGCATCGCCGTTCTTTGTGCCGGAGATATAAAGAAGTAAAAATGGCCATAGAAATCTTGCATAAAATGTGATAGTCTTGCCCTATGAGATTGAATAAATACATTGCGCAGGCAGGTGTCGCAAGCCGCAGGAAGGCGGATGAACTGATTGCTGCGGGAAAAGTAAAGATAAACGGAACAGTTTGCACGGTGCTGGGAACGGAAGTTATGCCCGGGGACAGAGTCCTCGTAAACGGGAGAGACATTTCGGGTCAAAGCGAAAAACTGGTTTACTATGCCCTCAATAAGCCCCTTGGATATATAACCACAACTTCGGACGAAAAAGGCAGGGAGACCATACTCTCTCTTCTCACGGATGTGACTCAAAGGGTCTTCCCCGTAGGAAGGCTCGATGCGGACACCACAGGTCTTCTGATCCTCACCAATGACGGGACCCTTGCAAACCGCATCACCCACCCGAGGAACACCGTCTGGAAGACATACGAGGTCGAGATCAACATAGCCATATCCGAAGAAAAGATGGAAAAACTCAGAAAAGGCGTAGACATAGGGGGATATATCACAAAACCAGCCCAGGTAAAGCTTCTCAAGCAGACCGCTCATGCAAGCCTCCTGGAAGTAAAGATATCTGAAGGAAAGAACCGTCAGATAAGAAAAATGTTTAAAGCTGTCGATGCAAAAGTCATCGCTCTCGAACGTACCGCCATAGGTGAAGTGCGTCTGGGACGCACCCATGTAGGGACCTACAGAAAGCTCACAAAGGAAGAGATAGATTACCTTAAAAGTTGCTGAGACAGTCAAAAATGTTTAACAACTGAGAGTTGTTAAACGTTGATAAATAGTAGCGTTTTATTTTTTCCCTTTCGGTTGTTAAGATAAAGATAGTAAAAAAAACGATCGGAGGGAATTTAAAATGGTAAAAAATCTAAGGTATCTGAGAGAGAAAAACGGAGTTTCTCAAAAGCAATTGGCAAAAATCTTAGGCGTTTCACAGCAGTCCGTCAACAAGTATGAGAATCAAACCACGGACCCCGATATCCCGAGGCTCATACAAATGGCGAACCATTTCAACACATCGGTGGATTTCCTGGTAGGGAACACCGATATTGAACGCAAGTATGAGGAAGTCCATGAGAACGATCTCAATGACAATGAATTGATGGTAATGTCCGAGTACAGAGAAACTGACAGAACCGGACAGGAGATCATACTTTCTCTCTTACGGAAACTGAATCAAAAGTAAGCCGTAGACTAAAGTAAAGACGGGAACGGCGACCGTCAATCTGTCAGAGGGGCATCCTATTTGGATGTCCCTTTTCTTCTTTTATATTGTGTAAATATGTGTTAAAGTATAAAGTACAGCATAAAAGGGGGCTGTTGTTTGGAAACACAGGATATGACAATCACAAACGAAAGCTCCGCAGTTCTCGGTCCCGTATCCGGGATTCCCGTAATAAATGGCGGAGCAAAAAGAAAACGCGCAGTCAAAATGCTATCCACGCTGGCAGCGGCGGCGGTTTTTTTGTGTTTCCTGATGGCTGTCAGGACAGTGAGTCCTCCTAAACCGGAAGTACTGAGGAATGAACCACCTAAATGCGAGGTCCTTCCCATAATCTCCTACAATGATATAGGCGGAGTGCTCTATTTCACCAATGCGGAAAAAATAGAGAGCGCCACCATGTACGTCCGTGAAAAGACACAGCAGAGGGTGCTTTATGAAGAGGAACTCCCCATAGACGAGATACGCTCAGGAAGTTACACCATTCCTACCATGAGTTTCTTCCACGACTATGCCGTACACTTTGAGGAATATACGGGTTATGAGGGCAAGGGCGACTATAACCAGGAAATTCTGGTAAGGATGTCATATGACTCCGGCAACGAAGGCATAAAGACGAGGACCTTCTCAAGAGATCCGGTCGAAGCCTACCTGTGCTGGCTGCAGAAAGCCAGCAGGAGCCACGGAGCTAAACTAGTGCAGCCGGGATACATAACCGAGATAGTCCATACTCCCGCCAAGGGCGTGAAAGTGGCGCAATGCCTCATAGAGCAACCGGATCTTGTAAGGAGAGTCGACACCATAAGCGTAAGAGTAACTATCGACGGTGAAACTCTCAAAAACAGACCTCATTCCGAACTGGTCCATAACGGGCTCATGATAGTCAGGATACCCATTCCCGAAGGCATGGCCGAGGACGGTTCTCATACCATAGAGATATACGTAACACAGTACATACTCGGATTCAAGAAGACCATAGAATTCGAAATACACGATACATTTTAGAAACGAAAGGGACATATTATGAGCAACTTAGTCTACTATCTCGTAATAATAGCAGCATCATGGGCAACGTTCGTGATCTTTGCCATAATCGCAAAGTCGCTGTCTAAAAAAGGCGGAAAAGCCTATGCAGCATTCGCGATCATCAAATATTTCATCGGCTTCCTGGCCTTTGTCATAACGCTGTATTACGCTCTCAAGATTGCCGGTGTCGACACCTTCATCGCCGCAGCTGCAGTTGGCATAGTAGCCATAGTTTTCGGACTTGCCTTGCAGAACGTATTCGAAGATCTGTTCATGGGAATACTCCTGCTCTTCGACAGCAAATACGATATCGGAGACATAGTCACGGCAAACGGTTTCAGAGGAGTCATCACCGAGATAGGTCCCCGTACGGTCACACTCTATGACAAAGAGCACACCATCCAGGTGGTCAATAACTCCGACATGAGAAACTATCAGGTATACACCTGGGAAGGCACTTCCGTCACAGACAAAAAAGCAGAATCCAAGAGGCTCAAGGAAAGAAAGGCCAAGAAGGCTGAGATCCTTAAAGCAGCAGAAGCAACTGCAGCAGAAACAGCCGGGGAAATCAAGGACGAGACAATAGAAACGGCCGCTGAGGAAACTTTAGAAGAAACAAGAGAAACAGCGGAAGATGTGACTGAAGAAGCAAAAGAGGCCGCTGAAGAACTTGCTGAAAATACTGAAGAGACAGTAGAGGATACCGTAGAAGAAAC
>CAYUGP010000034.1:7878-11228 GCA_964444315.1 uncultured Oscillospiraceae bacterium
AGAAACAGCAGAAGATGTGACTGAAGAAGCAAAAGAAACTGCCGAAGAACTTGCTGAAAATATTGAAGAGGCAGTTGAGGATACCGTAGAAGAAACTGTAGAAGCAGTCGGAGAAACAAAAGAAGCAGTTGAAGATGTGATCGAAGAAGCAAAAGAAACTGCTGAAGAGCTTGCTGAAAAAACAGAAGAAGCAGCCGAAGAAGCAAAAGAAACGGTCCAGGAGATAACTGAAGAAGCAAAAGAAGCCGCAGAAGAGATAAAAGAACAGGCAGAAGACAAGGCTGAAGAAGCAAAGGAAACTGCTGCATCCTTCGTAGAAAAGGTCAAGGAGAAGGCCAAAAAAGCTTCCAGGAAAAGAAAAAAGAAGGCAAAGGACGAAATAGCAGAGGCGGCTGAAGATGTCAGCGAAGCAGTAAGTGAAGCATCCGAAGAGATCGCTGAAAACGCCGCGGATGCGGCCGGCGCAGTAGTCGAAGAGATCGCAAAGATCGCCGAGAGCATGGACGCCGTGAGCGACGAAATAAGCGAGGGTCTCGAAGAGCTCAAACCGGAAGACTAAAGTTCCGTGATATACAAAAATACAGGCAGTCTGCAATGCAGGCTGCCTGTTTAAGTTGCGGCTTATCTGATCACCAGTTCGTCCTCTGCATCCACCAGGATCTTGTCTCCGAGATCAAGATCGTGGGACAGTATGTACCTTGCAATGAGCGTTTCAAGCTGATTCTGTATGAACCTCTTTATAGGCCTTGCACCGTAGAGAGGATCATAGCTGCTGTTGATTATGAACTCCTTGGCCTTGTCGGTGATCTCAAGCTCTAGTCCACGCTCTTTGACCCTTGCCTTAAGACCCTTGAACTGGAGTTCCGTTATACTCATCATGTCTTTTTTTGTGAGAGGTTTAAAGTAGATTATCTCATCAAGCCTGTTCAAAAACTCCGGTTTGAAGGATGCCTTGAGCAGCGAGTCCACGTTTGACCTGGCCTCTTCCGATATTTCACCGTCAGCGCTGATACCATCGAGCAGATAGCTGGAACCCAGGTTCGACGTCATGATTATAATAGTGTTCTTGAAGTCCACTGTACGGCCCTGGGAGTCCGTGACTCTGCCGTCATCCAGAATCTGGAGCAATATATCGAAGACGTCCGGATGTGCTTTTTCGATCTCATCGAAAAGAACCACGGAATAGGGCTTCCTTCTGACTGCTTCAGTGAGCTGTCCGCCCTCGTCGTATCCCACATATCCCGGAGGTGCTCCGATGAGCCTTGAAACTGAGAACTTCTCCATGTACTCGGACATATCTATCCTGACGATATTCTTTTCATCGTCGAAGAGGCTCTGGGCGAGAGCTTTGGCAAGCTCCGTCTTACCTACTCCTGTCGGTCCCAGGAACATGAATGAACCTATGGGCCTTCCCGGATCGGCTATGCCCGCCCTGCTTCTCAGTATGGCGTCAGACACCTTCTGCACCGCTTCATCCTGGCCTACGACTCTTTCGTGGAGTATATCCGCAAGATGGAGCACCTTTTCTTTCTCACCTTCCATGAGCTTCGAAACGGGTATGCCGGTCCATCTGGACACGACCTGAGATATGGCTTCCTCATCGACCGTATCCTTTACCAGTCTGCTTCCGGAAGTCTGCTTCATGAGCTTTTCAAGCTTTTCCTGAAGCTCCGGCAGATCGCCGTAGCGGAGTTTTGAAGCCTTTTCGTAATCGAAGTTCCTCTGGGCTTCCTCTATTTTTGCATTCACCGCTTCTATCTCTGATTTTACGTTCTGTATTTCGAGAAGAGAGTTCTTTTCCTTGTCCCAGATAGCCTTCTGCTCATTGAAGTTGTCCCTGAGCTCCGCAAGCTCAGCCTGAAGCTTTTCAAGCCTTTCCTTTGACAGACTGTCGCTCTCTTTCTTAAGGGCGACCTCCTCTATCTCCATCTGCATTATCCTCCTGCTCAGAAGATCCATCTCTTCCGGCATGGAGTCGATATCGGTCCTCAAGGCTGCGCACGCCTCATCAACAAGATCTATGGCCTTATCCGGAAGGAACCTGTCGGAGATATATCTGTTGGACAGAGTCGCCGCTGCCACAAGAGCATTGTCGTGGATCTTTACTCCGTGGAAGACCTCGTAACGGTCCTTAAGACCCCTGAGTATGGAAATGGTCTCCTCAAGACCCGGCTCATCAACCAGAACGGGCTGGAACCTTCTCTCAAGAGCTGCATCCGTCTCTATATATTTTCTGTACTCGTCAAGAGTCGTAGCACCTATGCAGTGGAGCTCTCCTCTTGCCAGCATGGGCTTAAGGAGGTTCCCCGCATCCATGCTTCCTTCGGTCTTGCCTGCGCCTACCACCGTATGGAGCTCATCGATGAAGAGGATTATCCTGCCGTCCGACTTCTTGATCTCATTGAGCACGGCTTTGAGCCTTTCCTCGAACTCGCCCCTGAACTTAGCCCCTGCTATGAGGGCGCCCATATCAAGAGAGAAAACGGTCTTGTTCTTGAGGCCTTCCGGCACGTCGCCGCTCAGTATCCTCTGGGCAAGCCCTTCGACTATGGCCGTCTTACCTACACCAGGCTCTCCTATGAGTACGGGGTTGTTCTTCGTCTTTCTCGAAAGTATCCTTATGACGTTCCTTATCTCATCGTCCCTTCCGATGACAGGATCCATCTTGTTCTGCCTGGCCCTTTCCACAAGGTCCTGGCCGTACTTCTGAAGAGCCTCATAGGTCTCTTCTGGATTGTCGCTGGTGACCCTGCTGCCCTTCACCCCTGCAAGGGCTCCCAGGAAAGACTCCTCATTCACTCTGAAGACTTTGAATATCTCCTTTATGGCCTTGGTCGGATGTTTGATGATGGAGTGGAAGAGATGCTCTACCGAAACGTACTCGTCGCTGTAGTTCTTCGCTATCTTTTCGGCATCACTGAAGATCTTGTCAAGCTCCGAGGTAACATAGACCTGGTCCGCAGGTCTGCCGCTGCCGGTGACCTTCGGCATCTTCCCTATCTCTTCCTCTACCCTATCTGCCATTAAAGCAGCATCTACGCCCATCTTGGCAAGAAGATTGGCCACAAGGCCGTTCTCCTGCTGAAGAAGTGCAAGGAGAAGGTGTTCAGGCGCAACGGCCTGGTTCTGATACTCCACGGCAATGCTCTGAGCCCTGCTGATGGCATCTATGGATTTTTGTGTGAATTTGTTTGCGTTCATATATTTTTACCTCCTTTCAGGAGTAAATATCTTTATTACGTTTTTACTATACAACAAAAATTAGCACTCGTCAATCGAGAGTGCTAATAATCATGATTACTACACAAATGTACATTACTTTTTAAGCTCTATGAGGGTGCAGAGCGTCT
>CAYUGP010000035.1:0-11157 GCA_964444315.1 uncultured Oscillospiraceae bacterium
AAAGCTGTCTTCTTTATGGTCTCTGCAGCAACGTCGAGGGGCTCTCCTTTGACTGCCTGAAGAGCCTTGTATACTACTCCCGGTCCCGAGACTCCCACGTTTATTATCTTCTCGGCTTCGCCGGGGCCGTGGAAGGCTCCTGCCATGAAGGGATTGTCCTCCACCGCATTGCAGAAGACCACCAGCTTCGCGCATCCGAAACCGTCTTTTGTTCTTGCCGCCGTTTCTTTTATGATGCGGCCCATGAGAGCCACCGCATCCATGTTGATGCCGGCCTTTGTGGAGCCCACGTTTATGGAGGAGCATACAAGGTCCGTGGAGGCAAGGGCTTCCGGAATGGACAATATAAGCTTTTCATCGGCTTTCGTCATGCCCTTCTGAACAAGGGCCGAAAAGCCTCCTATGAAGTCTACGCCGCACTCCTTGGCAGCCCTGTCCATAGCCTTGGCAAAGGGTACGTAATCCTCTGACTCCGAAGCCCCGGCCACCAGGGCTATGGGCGTTACGGATATTCTCTTGTTCACTATGGGTATGCCGAACTCTGATTCTATCTCTTCGCAGGTGGGGACCAGCTTCCCCGCATAGGAACATATCTTGTCATATATCTTGGTGCAGGCTTTCCGGGGGTCTTCATCGCAGCAGTCAAGAAGGGATATGCCCATGGTCACCGTGCGTATGTCTAGGTGCTGCTGCTCTATCATGTCGATAGTTGCAAATATATCTTTCTGATCTATCATGTCAGCTCCCCTCAGATGGTATGCATGGCGTCGAAGATCTCTTCGCGCTGTATCCTTATGTTGAGCTCCATATCCTTCCCGAGCTGTGTAAGAGCCGAGGAGATCTCGGCGAAACTCACCGTAGACGCGCTCACATCCACCAGCATGACCATGGTGAAATTGCCCTGCATGATGGTCTGGGAAAGATCCAGTATGTTTATGTTCTTCTCGTAAAGGAGGGTGCTTACCCTGGCGATTATGCCTACTTTGTCGTGTCCGACTACCGTTATGACTGCATTCATATTTGTGCTCCTTTTCCGCATTGGGATTTATATTTTAGTATATCATGAACGGGCCACTTGATGCCATACAAAGAGCGGCGTGTGTGATATAATGGACATACAAATCTCGAAAGAAACGGGAAAGATATTAAGAATGAAAACAGTAAAATGCAAAAACTGCGGGGCGAGCTTCGATGATGACCTGGCTCAGTGCCCCTACTGCGGCACCATGAACAAAAAAGGCGCCTACAGGGAGTTCCGTCTGAAGATAAGAGACATGATAGACTCCCTTCTGGGTCTTAAGGACGAGGTGCACAGCTCCGTTAGCGCCATCATCCTGGGCGCTCTTCTCAGGTCCGTCATCCTCATCGCAGTCATTGTAGCTCTTGCTTTCGTTTGCGCGAAGTTCAAGAACGTGAACTACTACAACGACAAGGAATATGACCAGGAAGCCCTCGAGGACATCACCTGGCTCGACGAGAATCTGGACAGGCTCAACGAAGCCTACGAGCAAGGTGACTACAAGACCGTCGAAAAGATCTATTACGAGAACACCCGCGCGGCTTCCAGCTGGGTCCACTATCCCACCTACGCCCTGAAAAAGGAGCTCAAGAAGGTGGAAGATGCCGAAAAGATAAATGCCTATGATCTCGAGCGGGCACTGTACATCCTCTTTTACCCCAGGTACTACACTGGCTACAGCGGCATGAACAGGATAGAAGACGACGAGTACGACATCATATGCGGGACCGTCATGGAGCTGCTGGAAAAGAAGGGATATAGCTACTCGGAACTTGAGGAGATCTACAAGGACTGCAAGGATTCCTACGGCTTCATGGACATCGAAAAAGTAAGAAAACATGTAAAGGAGGACGGCAATGGTAAACTGTAAAAACTGCGGCGCGCCTCTTTCACTTAATGACGCCTACTGCCCCCACTGCGGTACACCTAATCCCGAAGCGCAGGAACACCTGAGAAAGCTCAAAAAACTGGATAAGGAAGTCGAGACCGCAAAGCAGGAAGTACACGCGGAGGTCAAGAAGACAAAGAAAGGCTACGGCCTTCTGATCATAATGGCAATGCTCCTCCTCGCGAATCTGGTGGCCTTCGTCATGCACGAAGCCTCCTATGAGATCGCAGAGAAGATCATAGTCTCAAGGATGTCTGAGCAGGAAATACGCTCGACCCTCGATGAGCTCCTTGATGAAGGCGAATACATAGAACTCGATCTCTTCATGGACAAGTACGATCTCTCCTACAGGGATTATGAGGAGTATATGGGCATACAGTTCCTGGCAGACCAGTACAACCGCATCATGGGAGATCTGACGAATTATCTCTATGCAACGGAAACGTATAACGACCCGCTCATAAAAACCTGCGAGGACATCGTAAACTTCAAGGATGAATACGCCAGTCTTCAGCGCAGGGAAATGAGTGAAAAGACAGCATTTCACGTGGAAAAGATAAACGAGGAAGTCGACTCCGTGCTCAGGACCTACCTGGATCTTACGGACGAAGACATCGAAAAGATCGACGGAATGAACAGCTCCGCCCTTCTGATACTTGTGAATGAGAGGTTGACAAAATGAAGAGCAAATGGATAGGTCTGGCCAGGACCACGATAGTCATACTCATACTGGTCTTGTTCGCAAACTGCCTCGCCCTGTTCCTAGAGATAAAAAAGGATGTATCCTACGGTTCGAGGAGCACGGGTCTCAGTACCCTGAACGACTATTTCGATGCAGGGCAATATCAGGAGATATACAACGCTGCCGTCAAAAACAAATACGCCAGCGACGAACTGGCCGTAGACGCTTCCCAGTACGAAGCCTTCGGCCGCTACTATCACGCATATACCATGGCCAGGATAAGCGAAGACAATGAAAAATACCTCGAGCAGATGAAGGAAGAAAAGGCCAAGATAAGCTGGAAGAAGATACTCGAAGTAATAGACATGCTGGAATCACAGATGTGATCTCATAGGGTCCAGGGGATGTATGCCGCAAGGACAGCAAGTATCACTGCGGGAAGCATGTTGGCGACCCTTATCTTCTTTCCCCATACCAGGTTGACTCCTACGCAGAAGATGAGTATGGCACCTGCCAAAGAAAGAAGGGATATGGCGGCGTCCGTCATGACGGGAGCTATTACCCTCGCAAGAAGAGTCACTCCTCCCTCCAGGATGAATACGGGTATGGCGGAAAAAGCAGCCCCTTTGCCCATGGAAGAAGTCATCACCACGACGATGATGAAGTCAAGGACCGATTTGACGGCCAGGGTGGTATAGTCCCCCTGTATGCCGTCCTGAATGGCGCCGACTATGGCCATGGCGCCTATACATACAGTAAATGAAGCGGAAACGAAAGCGTCCACGAACACGGGGTCGCCGCTGTTTCCGCTCTTTCTTTTGAGCCATTCACCGAAGCGCTCGAAGCCCCTTTCTATTCCGATCATCTCGCCTATAAGAGTGCCGAGAAGAAGGCACAGCACGACGAACATGGACCTGCCGCTTTGAAGAGCGCCGCCCTCTACTTTCAGCATGCCTTCCATGGCGCCTGCGATGGCTATGAACATGACGCTTATGCCGCAGGTCTTCGTAAGAGAATCCTGCTGCTCCTCACGGAAGAGCTTGCCCGTAAAGCGTCCTATGAGCCCGGCAGCTATTATGGCCGCCGTATTGATGATCGTACCCAGTCCTATCATATAAACCTCCGCTTTTTGAAGATCATTCTTCCTCGGGCTTCCAGAGGAAAAGCCCCTCAGCAAGGGCAAGAGCCTTGATGAGGCCAAGGAGATCTTCGCCAGCGTTGTATACCGTCATGTAGGTATCGCTGCCGCTTAAGGTGAGAAGAGCATTCTCCACAGGTATCACCACATCCAGGCTGCAGTTTTCGAAGCGCTCATCGCCGAGAGCTCCTTCGAGGACTCCGGGACCCGGGTTGACGGTCCATCCGCCCATCTCCTCTTCCGAAGGCCTGATAAGGCATACGCATATATCGCAGTAGCAGTTGAGCTTTATGAGAAGGTCTGCATACTTTTTTCTCAGCTCCCTGATACGCGTGCTCTCAAGGTAATACTTCTCTATTTCAAAATACTGTCCGTCCTGGTACTTTGCCACCTGCCTGGGCAGTATATCCACTATGTGATATTCCTTTGAAAGCAGGCTCTCCAGCACGGAATCCGTCCACTCCTTGCCCTCTTCCAGAAGATCGTAAAGGCCGTCCTCGGAAAGGACTCCTCTCTTAAGATCCGAAGGAAGAGCGCCCTTTTCATCTGCTTCAAAGTCTTTTTTCCACTCCTCGCTGCCGTAATACGAGGACAGTTTTTTAAGATTCTCCTGCACTCTCGCAAAGCCTGCAGCGGAAGACCTGCCTGCGGACAGGGTCTCCCCGGTCCTCGTCATCAGCTCTTCATAGTAAGTGATCCTTTCGATCTGCTCGTTTCTCATTTCTTCGTTTTCCATATATATCCTCCCGCTCCGGGGCTAAAGCTGCTCGGAATCCAGCACTATGGTGAAGGGCCCGTCGTTTATGAGCTCAACTTTCATGTCGGCCCCGAACACCCCGGTCTTCACCGAAGGAACGTACTCCCTCGTCTTCGCTACTATATATTCATACATCTCATTGGCTGCCTCAGGAGCTGCGGCGTCGGTAAAACTTGGCCGGTTGCCTCTTTTGCAGTCTGCATAAAGGGTGAACTGGGACACGAGAAGCACCTCTCCTTCCACGTCCGCAAGAGATAGGTTGGTCTTGCCGTCCCCGTCTTCGAATATGCGCAGTCCCTGCATCTTCTTCACCATCCTGTCTGCAGTCTCCCTGCTGTCTGAGTGAGTCACTCCCGCAAGGACCAGAAAGCCCTTGCCTATATCAGCCACTGTCCGGCCTTCTATGATCACCGATGCGTATTTTACCCTTTGTATAACGAACCTCATATGAGCCTTCCCTCCATATATGTATCAGTTTACTACATTCTTTGCTCCCGGGTATATTTTTTTCTCCCGCAAAATGCGGCAGCAAAAAATTTTGCAACCAGGAGGGCAAATAGCAAGGCCTATTTCCTCTCCGTTATCATTTATTTCTACCCCTTCTTCACCGCATAATATAGGTGCACGGGGGGATGAAGAGCATCCCCTGACAGTGGGAAAGGGGTGGTAAAAATGAAGAAAGATTTCACACTGAAGAAAGCGCTGTTGGTCACAGCGGCAGCCATCATGGCATTCGTGCTCATCACGGGGTCTATCACCGTGATAAGCGAGGGAAGGGTCGGAGTGAAGTACCGCTTCGGCAAGATCGTAGAGACCGGCATGGAGCCGGGCATGCACTTCCATCTGCCGTTCGTTGAGACGGTAAAGAAGATAGACGTGACAGAGCAGGTATATATCGCAGACGTATCCGCTTACACGAAGGATACGCAGACGGTAAGATCCCTGGACATCCAGCTGAACTACTACTACAACAGATCGGAGCTTGACAACCTGATCAGGACCATAGGGATCCACAACGTTGAAGACAAGCTGGTAGCGCCCAACATCATATCGGTACTTAAGAATGAAGTGGGCAAATACAAAGCGGAAGAACTGATAGCAAACAGGAGCCTGCTTGAACAGGCTACCCAGGAAGAGATCTCCAAGATACTTAATAAGTACGGGATAACAGTCTCAAAGATCTCGATCCAGGACATAGAGTTCAATGAAGCCTTCGAACAGGTCGTAGAGCAGAAAGTTGCCGCAGAGCAGAAAGCCATGACAGTCCAGAACGAGACTGTACAGAAAGAGGAAGAAGCAAAGCAGAAGGTCATAGCGGCCCAGGCGGAAGCGGAAGCCACGCTCATCAAGGCAGAAGCAGAGGCAAAAGCCAACAAGCTGCTTAACGAATCCCTCTCTCCGAACCTGATCTCATACTACAAGATCCAGGCCTGGGACGGTGAATTCCCGGAGGTCATGGGCAACAACGTCAATTCCTTCGTAACACTGGGTGACTGACAAAAGGCAAAACAAAAACGCCGCTATAGCTAAGCTTTAGCGGCGTTTGCATTTGCTGAACTGTCTAGAACTCCGGTTCTGCACCCAGATTGAAGTTCTCGGTGCCTCTCATGGTATTCACCACGGAGGTCAGGATCTCCAGGAACCTGTCCACTTCTTCCTCGGTGTTGTATATACCGAAGCTTACGCGTATCATGCCCGGCGTGTTCATGTCTATGCAGTTTTCATAGGTCTGAGCCTGCTCGTCCGGTATGCCCATCATTCTCCAGACATAAGGATGAGCGCAGAACGCTCCTCTTCTGGTAGCCACTCCGCCCGTATCGGACAGCCTTGCTGCCAGCACGAAGGAGTTTATATCCTCGAAATTGAAAGTGACTACGCCTACTCTGTCATCTATGTTCTCGCAGTCTCCGTAGAGTATGATACCGTCTATTTTGCTGAGCCCGTCTATGAGCCTCCTATTGAGGACCTTCTCATGCTCTGATATCGCGTCGAAGCCCACCTCCTTGAGGACCTTCATGGCCGCTGCCATTCCAACTACTCCGGGGTAGTTGGGAGACCCTGCCTCATAAACGTCCGGTGCGCTCTTGTAGGCTACATCGTAGTCCGTAACCAGCTTTACTATGCCTCCGCCGTAGAACTCGGGCATATGCTGTACAAGGACTTCCCAGGGACCTACAACGGCTCCGCCGCCGTAGGGGGAGTACATCTTATGGGCGGAGAACACGAAGAAATCTATGTCTTCCTCCGGAGTCTCTCCCTTCATGGAGAACTGCCTGTGAGCTACTATCTGGGCTCCGTCTACTATGATCCTCGCTCCGTGGGCATGAGCCATCTTCGCCACTCTGTGAACGTCGGTGACGTAGCCTGTGACGTTGGAAGCGGCGGTCACGCATACGTATTTGACCCTTCCTTCATTTTCTGTAAGAAGCCTCTCTATATCTTCATAGATGATGCGCCCCTGCTCGTCTACCTCAGCGTATATGACGTGGCAGCGCTCACGCCAGGACAGGTCGTTGGCATGGTGCTCTATCCTGGTGCAGAGCACCAGATCGTCTTCGCTCTCTATGAGGGCCGATGCCAGCTTGTTGAGTCCGTCGGTGGTGTTGCCTACGTAGAAGCAGGTATAGTAGTCGGGGTCTGCTCCGAGGAAATCAAGGACCGTATCCCTGGTCTCAAGGTAAAGATCCGTGGAATGGTTGGATTTCTGGGAAAAGCCTCTTCCTATGGAACCGTACATCCTCAGCTCTTCATCCACCGCATCCATGACGGGCTTCAGTGCCGGAGTGGTCGCTGCATTGTCGAAATTGATGAAAGCAGCCTGGGTACCGTCGGAAAGCTCCACTGGATCGTCGGCTCCCACCACATAATTCCTTATGTTGTCTATGGTGTAACTGACTTCGGTATCCTTGCCGGAATCATCGGATCCCTTTCCGCAGCCTGCAGCCACGGTGCAGATCATCAGAGCTGCCAGAAGAAGGCAGATCATCTTTTTTGTCTTGCTGTTCATGTATTATCCTCCTGATCAATTCATCGTTGACCGAACTTATTTATTATATCATATATCCTGCAGACTCTTATGAAGAAATTACCAAAAAAAGAAAAAACGGCCATATACCAAAGGAATGGTATATGACCGTCCCGAAGACTTTTTCAGCGAATCATTCTGAGTGATTCGATATGGTCGCTCAGTTTGTTGCAGAGCCTGCAGAACTCGGCTGCTTCGTCTTCCGTGAAGCATGCAGTAAAGGCTGCCATCCTTGCCGCGCGCTCTTCAGCTATCTTTTCGCGTATATTCCGCGCTTTGTCTGTGACGGAGACTATATTCACTCTCCTGTCGTCTTCGCTCTGGCTGCGGGTGATGAGTTCCTTTTCCTCCAGCTTTGCAAGAAGCTCCGACATGGATGAAGAACGAAGGTCCAGCACTTCCATGAGCTCGGAAGTCGTCATGCTTCCCTTTTCCGAAAGCACATGTATGAGCCTTCCCTCGTTCATGCCGTGTCCGTGCTTCATCCCTTCCATGGGCCTTCCGCAGCGGGGACCGTTTCCGTGAGGGCCGCGGCCCGGCATGGGCATAGGTCCTCTCCTCATCGCTCTTTGAAGATGCATCACTGCCGCCATCACATTGTTTTCACCAAATGATCCCATATCCCTTTTCTCCTTTCCGCATCTAAAAGAAGATGCATTCACAATACCCCTTTTTAAAGCTCCGGTCAGATCCATACAAACGATTCGGTACCGAAGCATCTATATATTACTTCGGTACCGAACTATTGTCAAGTAAAATATAAAAGATCCCGCCAGAATGCGGGAACTTTTAAAATAAAACAATCCAATGCCTTTGCGATCCTCTCATGCTTTTCCGTTTTGGGTATCTCATACCCATTCGATCTTCAGATCTTTTTTCTTCTCGGCACAATCATCCAGATACATGTTGATCAGCGTTTGATACGGTATATCCTTTTCCTTTGCCATTAGCTGAAAATAGAAAAGTGTTTTTGCTTTCAACCTGATGCAAATCTGTTTCTTCGCTTCAAGAAAATCCTGTGCCGGTATTGCATCGATCAGATCTTCTTCTGTAAGCAGGCGGACTTTTCCGTCCTCATCTGTATAGTTTTCAATCGCTGAAGTATCCTTTTTCATAACTGACTCCGTGTTTTGCTATGTTGATCTTATTCTTCTGTTCATCCAACTCATATTGTGTATATACAGTGTATATCGTTTCTTTTTTATGGTCAACCATAATGTCCCATTTCCTTTGCCAATGTAATCAAATGTTATCTTTTACCTTTTTGTCACAATTGGCGAGATTATGGTAATATTTACTAGCAATATACCAGAAACACAAATGTCGATAGGATATGGAAAAGGACCGTAAACCATTCAAGGTTTACGGTCCCTTTTGCATCAGATATATACCTACTATTCCCCGCAGATCCCGAAAATCTTCATAGCCGCCATTCCTAGGTCTGTTTCTTCGGTATCCTGCGTTCGCAAGGCACCCTGGTCTGGCAGAGGCCGCAGCCGTAGCGGGGGCTGAGCATCATGCCCGCTATACTGAGCCACTCGGCGCAGCGGACGTGGTCCTTTCCATTCTCCATGTCTATGGCATGCATGGGGCATCTCTTGGTGCAGGCCCCGCACTTTATGCAATACTCGTAAATGTCATGGTAAGGCCTTTCGTCGGCCTCTATGGGAGCCGATACTATCACGCTTATGAAGCGCCCTGCCATGCCTCTCTTTGTTATGATGCCCTTCGAAAGGCCGAAAGTGCCGAGGCCGCATACGAATGCCGTATGCCTTTCGGACCAGCGGCTGCCGAAAGTTTTGGAGTTTATCTCCTCGTACCCGCTTATGCCCTGTCCGCCTATGACCTTTGCGAACCTCGGATCCACCGAGGGAGCGCAGGCCTTTATTCCCTGCTCCTCAAAGGTTTCGCAGAGAGCCTTTGCAAAAGAGCCTAAATAGTTCTGGCCCTCTATCCTGGCATAAGCCCAGAGATCGGAGGCGCAGACCTCGGCCTCCCTGTTGCTCTTAAGGACCTCATCGCTCATGGGAAAGAAAAGAGAGATGATGCTCTTTGCCTCCGGGAGCCATTCGCAGGGGCTCATGTGCCACGGACCTATGACCGAAGGGTCCTTGAACCTTTCGTACAGAGGATCAGCTGCCGAACCAAAGCCGGCCAATGGGGCGTCGTACATTGCCGTCCCTATATATTCCTCTTTAATATCATCCTTTTCGCTCAGAACGTTTCCCGGCACCCGGGCATACAGTTCCGAGATCATTTTTCTTACCGATTCCTTATCCATAATATGATCCTGCGTCATTCATCGCAAAGAAGCGTTGCCGGCCCTGCAGCATAAGCCATTATGCTGTTTCCGTGCACTTCCCTCGGAACACCCTTTATCTTCCCCGCAAGCACGTCTTCGGCTCCGCGGCGAAGAACGGGTATGACGGAAGGCGCTACGGGAAGATCCCCGTGGGACGGCCAGAGTTCATCGAACTCATCTGTATATCCTTCGAGATGCTCAAGGCCTTTGATATAGTCCTCCATGCTGCGCTGGGCTCCGAACATGAATATGGCGCCGTTCTGCTGCACAGGGTCTCCGCTTATGAGTATCCTGTTTCCCATGTCCAGGATCCCTATGCTTCCCGGAGTATGACCGGGTATATGTATTATCCTGAGCTCCCTGTTTCCAAGGTCTATAGCGTCGCCTTCCTCAACGGGTATGACCGTGCCTTTCTTTCCGGACCTTTCATAATTGGGGATCTCGGCAGGATGCATGAAAAAGCTTTCGAACTGCTCGTTGCACCCTATATGGTCCCTGTCTGCATGGGTGTTGAGAAGGAAAAGGGGACGGGACGTAAGGCTCTGTGCTATCCCTCTTACGTCTTCCACCGTAAGCCCCGTATCTATGAGCAGGGCTTTCTCATCACCCTCAAGAAGGAACATGCGTATGTCTCCTTCCTCTATGATCCAGGTCCTTTCGCCTTTCTTTATGATCCTGTGCTCCATAGCTTCCTCCTTCCTATTCGAGGTAGAGCTCTCTTAAACGCTCCTCCTCTTCCTTAGTGACTCCCAAAGCTTTTTCTATGAATGCGGGAAAACTCCCGTAGAACTCCTCTGCTTTTGCATACAGGGATTCAAGGAACTCTTCATGGGCTCCGAAGAGGTACCCGAGGGCCTCTTCGCCCTCTTTTCCGAAGTCTCCCATGCTTTTCTGAAGGTATCCAAGAAGTCCTGCGACCTCCTCTTTTAAATATTCGTTGGATTTTAAGTAGTCCTCCAGTATATCTTCCCTGCTGACGCCCAGTATCTCCTCTATGACCAGCGCCGCAAAACCCGTGCGGTCTTTTCCCGCGGTGCAGTGCCACAGCACTGCCTTTTCCGGACCGCCCAGGAGCAGGTCCATGAAAGTCCTGTAGCAGGAAAGGCAGTGTTCATCCGTGATGAAAGCGGTATACACTCTGCGCATGTAATCAAGAGCTCCCTGAGGGTCGTGGCCCAGGGTCTTTATGACCGTTTCATTGGCCTTTTTCTCTCTTGTCATCCCCGCTGCCAGATCTCTGACTGCGGGAAGATGCATATATGAGGCTCCCGGAACTTCGGGGTCCGGCTTTTCCATGCACTCCTGCTCCGTGCGAAGATCCACCACCGTGCCCACTACCGAGCCGA
>CAYUGP010000036.1:0-5117 GCA_964444315.1 uncultured Oscillospiraceae bacterium
GGAGCAAAACGATTATGAGTGCCAGAAATCTTTTCATGGCCTTACCTCTCCGGTGATGTCGGCAAGGGCTTCCGCCACCCGGTCTTCACTGTATCCGTAGCTCTCCTTTACGAAGCTCACCAGATCCTTGCCTTCGGCATCCATTTCGGAGATCGTCTTGTCGCCCACGATCTCTCCGCGCCTTATGAGCACCGCCCTGCTTACAAAGCCCGACACCTCCTCTATGAGGTGTGTTGAGATGATGACGCTTTCGTCAGGCCTCAGTATGCCCAGGAGCACCTTGTAGAAATCCTCCCTGTTGAACAGGTCGTTGCCCGCAAAGGGTTCATCCATGAGTATGAACTCCGCTCCCTGGCTCAGGGCGAGGATCATCTCATACTGGTTCTGCTGCCCCGTCGAAAAACTCTTCAGCTTTTTGTTCTCCGGAAGACTGAAGAATTTCATCAGCCCGTCATATCTTTTCTGATCGAAGCAGGGAAAATGGTCCTTGTAAAATTCTTCGTGAGCCTTTGCCGTAAGCTCCGGGAAAAAGCTGTGCTCCGATGTGGCAAAGGATATCTTCCTTACGTTCTTCCTGCTCACCGGTTCTCCGTCCAGAAGTATCTCCCCGGAATAGTCCAGAAATCCCGGTATGCATTTGAGGAGCGTGGTCTTCCCCGCACCGTTCTCACCGAAAAGACCCACTATCTCTCCGGGAGCCACGGAAAAACTTACATCTTCAAGGGCTCTTGTTTTCCAGTATTTCTTGTTTACGTTTTTTATCTCAAGCATATTATCAGCCTCCAGATACTGAAAGGTATCTCTCTTTCCAGAACATACTTTTCCGGAAGATGTGCGTTGTATATCGATATTCCCCACAGAACGTTTATGACGGTAAACAGCAATATGACTGCCATGAAAGCTGCAGGGATCGCAAGGCAGCGCTTGTGTATCTCCATGGCGTCCGGAACTCTCTTCATGGTATATATGCTCATGGAGCCCTTTGTAAAAGACGCGTAATTGCGCTTTATACAGTGGCAAAACCATATGATGATGATCACCATGAATATGCATGTGTTCCTCATGACCCACATCATCGACCTGCAGTGGATGACATCCGCATCCGGGCCCGGCTTGTATATGACCTTCATTCCGCCCATGTGGACAGCAAATATCGCCCAGAAAAAGAACAGGTAAAAGAGGATCAGCATAATGTCAAGTCCGATCTCCGTTTCCAGGTCCAGTCCCGGAGGAGCCCACTTTTCAGCTTTTCCTAGAAAGCGGCGCCAGAGGGAACAGACCTTTTCCGCGAAACGGCTTATCCCTGCTGTGGCAGCTTTGAAAAAGCTTTTCTTTCTTTCCATTTCCCGCCTCCTCTAAATCTCTTCATACTGCTCTTCGGTCTGAGCTCTGAGCAGCCTCTGATGCGCTCCCGCAGAGACAAGGGACACTGTGAGTATCATAAGCGGAACGGCAATCCACACCGTCGTGTTGTTCAGCGGCAGAGCAATATTCCGGTAAACGTCGGAGATCAGGCTGAGATAGAGCCTTTGGGGGCTTGCCGGTATGCTCCCGTAATGCATGACCATGTAGTGATCCTGTATTCTGAGGCATGCCGCTGCACAGATCCCTCTTGAAAACCAAAGCAGCAGGCAGTACATGATATTGGAAAGGACCTTTGTCCAGTAAAGACCTCTTCTGGAATGGCCCAGCCTCGACATGGTGTAATTGGACCTGCCCTTTGTGCAGATATGGTCCGAGGCAAGAGAAAAGCCGAACATAAGTATCAGCAGGCTGTTGATGTAGGGCTGCGTCCGTGCCGCCGCCATCGTTATGTTGTACAGAATGCGCCCTGTTTCGCTAGTTATGGGGCCCTGCATTCCTTCGATGTTTCCCGAGTATATTGCCCAGGCAAGAACAAGGTCCAGAGCCGTGATCACGGCAATGATGGCAAGAGCCTTCTTTGCAGATGCGCGCACGTAAAGGGCAAGCAGGGAGATAAAGCTTTTCATTCCGTCACCTCCCAGTACTTGCTCATAAGCTCAACGGCTTCTTTCAGGCTCAGCCCTGACGATTTCAGGCCTGTGACCGTCTTTTCAAGGTCTTCTTTAAGGAGTTCTGCCCTGATGCTTTTCAATTTCTCCTCAGACAGGGTGAGCACGCTTCCGGACCCGCCTTTCGAGACTATTATCCCCTCGAGCTCCAGCGCGGAAAAGGCTTTCTGTACCGTGTTGGGGTTTATCCCCAGACGCGCGGAAAGCCAGCGCCTGGAAGGAAGTTCATCCCCGTCCTTGACGCTGCCCGCTGCGACGGACCTCTTTATGTAGTTCACGATCTGCAGATAGATGGGTACGCCTGTTTGCTGTTTGTAAGAATCAAATTCGATCATATTAAAACCGTATTACTCTTTTAATACACTTTCAAGTGTATTATATGAATAATACGGTTCTTCGTCAAGTCTTTTTTTTAAGATTTCTACCAGTCCATGTGTCCCTTTACATATTCGGTCATCACGCTGTATCCGGTGTGATTCAGATGTATCCCGTCTTCTCCCATGTATTCGTCATAGCAACAGCCCGTGCCGGGGTTCTTGAGCACCTCGGCTGCATTCATGAATTCGAAGCCGTACTTCCTGCAAAGACCGCACATGAGGGCGTTCATCTTGTTTATCCTGTCGTTTCTGTCGAAACCCTCCTGTGCTATCCAGGCATAGCTGCTGTAATAGGCGTCAACGGGGGTTATGGAACATATGATGAACCTTGTATCCGGATATCTTTCCTTTATATCCCCGTAGAATGTATCGCAGCTTTGGCCCAGGTATTCGGGAGTCCAGTAAAGGGTCCTGTCGCTGTTGAGGAGCACAAGCACCGCAGCAGGATGATATGCATCCATGGCGCCGAAGAAGCTGGTGTAACCGTCGTAATTCCCGTATACGGTGATGGGCGAATCGTACACGGTGTCGGTCCCAAGGGATCCCCTTGACCACAGCTGGCTGTAGTCCACCACGCCGTAGTCTCCCAGATTCCCTATGAAGGAATCTCCGAAATATATGAGGGAGGAGTATTTATCCTGATCGAAGTCCGCTTCTTTGCATATTACATCGTCAAAGAAAGGCCCGAGGTCAAAGGACAGCCTGTCCTGGGAAAGAGGCCCCTCCTCGACTACGGTTATCTTTCTTCTCTCCCTTGCGGCGTTTCCCGCGCTGTCGGACACAGTATAACTTATGTGATATTCTCCCGGCACATCCGCGTCGAGGTCGCTTTCAACTGACACCCTGTCCGTTATGTCTCCGTCCACGTCGTCTTCTGCTCTGTAGCCCGCCTCGGCGTACTCCTCGCCCTTTACAAGGTATTTCTCCGGAGCGCCCTCAAGGGTTATGAGAGGCCTTGTCCTGTCTTCCACGCTTACCGTCCTGATGCGCTTCTCCGTAAGGAAGCGGTAGCTTACAGTCTGATCGCCTAATTGCGATGTATCTATCTCTCCTTCGGTCTTTATCTTCCCAAGACCAAAACGGACCTCTGCCCCGGGATCTTCAAAGACCTCGCCGCGGCCTATGCTCATATGCGCATTTCCCTTCATGTCTATGAGGACAGGAGTCGCTAAAACGGCTGCCACTAAGGCAGCCAGAATAACAGCTAATATTAAGAAGCCGGTCTTTTTTCTGTTCATAACTAATCGACGCCGCGCAGCTGGGCATCCGGCACGTACTTTCTTATTACCTCGAGCATGGCAAGAAGGGTCTCCTTGTCCCAGGATCCCCATGTTCCCTCAAGTATGGCTCCGGAGTCAGTGAAATTCTGAAGAAAGTATCTCTTTGCTCCCTGCACGAGCTGCCCCAAGGCATCCATGTCGGAAAGTTCATGAAGGCCCTTGACTATGGTGGTCCTGAACTCGTAGTCGATGCCGCTGAGCTTTATGATGCTCATGGACCTTAGTGTCTTTCCGAAAAGTATGCTTGCTCCGGATCCCGAAAGCCCTGTGGTCTTTGCCCACTTTTCCGGGCAGTTCTTTATATCCATGGCCACATAGTCCACCAGCTTTTCATCCAGTAATTCCTGAAGCCTTTCGGGGTAGGTACCGTTGGTGTCCAGCTTTACCTTAAGGCCTACAGCCCTTACTTTCTTTATGAAGTCCTTTATGTCCTCCTGCATGAGAGGCTCTCCGCCGGTGATGGCTATGCCGTCCAGCTTGCCCACCCTGGTCTTGAGAAATTCAAGGACCTCGTCCGGATAATATTCCATCTCGGAATCGTCCAGCACGAGCTCGCTGTTATGGCAAAATGGGCAGCGGAGGTCGCAGCCCGGTGTGAATATGGTCGCCGCTATATGCCCCGGATAATCCAGGAGCGTCATTTTCTGTATCCCTGCAATTCTCATAGCAAGGATATTCTAACACAAAACCCGGCAGAAAACTGCCGGGTCCGTATACTTTTGTGATTTGCTAGGCTTTGAGCGCTCTCATGGAATTGAGTATGGCCAGGAGGCACACTCCCACGTCCGCGAACTCCGCCATCCACATGGTGGAAAGTCCGAAGGCTGCCAGGATCAGCACCAGTATCTTTACGCCTAAGGAGAAGGCTATGTTCTCCCTGACTATCTTCATGGTCTTTCTGGCTATCCTTATGGCCACCGCCACGTCGCTGGGCTTGTCGTTCATGAGGACTACGTCGGCCGCCTCCACGGCAGCTGCGGATCCCATTCCTCCCATGGCGACTCCCACGTCCGCAACCGTGAGCACCGGTGCGTCATTGATGCCGTCGCCCACGAAGGCAAGGGTCTTCTTCTTCGAGCTGGGTGCTTTGCTTACATCATCAAGAGACTCCATTATCTCCTTCGTGATGTTTACTTTGTCTTCGGGAAGAGTCTCATAGTGGCAGTCATCGAGGGACGGAAGATCCTTCCCTATGGCCTCTGCTATGGCCTTCTTGTCTCCCGTTATCATCACGGTCTTTGAAACGCCCAGAGACTTTAATGTTTTCAATGCTTCTTCGGCGTCGTCTTTGAGCTGGTCCGATATGACTATATGCCCTGCGTATGCGCCGTCAACGGAAACATGGACCGTAGATCCCGGGATATGGCATTCCACCGCATCTATGCCCAAAGACTCCATGAACTTGAGGCTGCCGCAGCAAAGCTTTA
>CAYUGP010000036.1:5217-11056 GCA_964444315.1 uncultured Oscillospiraceae bacterium
ACGGTGTCAGCCTTGGAGAGGGTCTCCAGATAGTTGCCGCCCTTTATGAGTATGCCCTTCTTGGATGCTCCCCCTATGCCTCCGAAAAAGCCCAAGGGAATGGATATGACCAGTGCGCAGGGGCAGGAGACCACGAGCATTATGACAGCTCTTCTGATCCAGCCCGGCCAGTCTCCGGTGACCAGGGAAGGGACTACAGCCGTGAGCACCGCTATGGCGCAGACTATGGGGGTATAGTAACGGGCGAACTTGGTTATGAAATTTTCCGTCTTTGCCCTGTTGAATGCGGCGTTCTCCACAAGGTCCAGTATCCTGGCAGCCGTGGACTGGGAAACTTCCTTGTCCACCCTAAGCTTAAGAAGCCCGTCCAGATTCACGCAGCCGCTGCACACCTGCGTTCCCGGTTCCACGTCCGACGGCATGGACTCGCCTGTAAGGGCTGCAGTATCGATGCGGGAAAAACCCTCCAGCACCGTGCAGTCCGCCGGTATCCTTTCCCCGGGGAGCACCACTATGGTGTCTCCCACCTTTATCTCCGAGGGATCCACTTTTTTTAGATCGTGATTGTCAGGGATATTGGCATAGTCCGGGCGTATGTCTATTAGCTCGGTTATAGCCCTTCTGCTCTTGTCTACCGCTCTGTCCTGAAGGTACTCCCCTATCCTGTATAGGGTCATCACCATGAGGGCCTCAGAGTATTCTCCTATGGCTATGGCACCCACCGACGCCACGGTCATGAGGAAGTTCTCATCGAAGAGCTCACCGCGGAAGAGATTTTCAAATGCTTCCTTTATGATGGGAAAACCTATGACGAGATAGGCTGCAAGTATGGCTACTGAAAGCCAGCCTCCTATACTTTCCACAAAGCCCAGTATAGCTTCCATACTATTTTACTATCTCCCATTCGGGCTCGAGCTTCTTTGCAAGAGCCACTGCCTCGTCTACTACGGATTCAAATATGTCGTCGTCGGCGTCTATCATGAGCTTGCCCGTCGCAAAGCTTATGATGGCGGAGTTGACGCCCTTGAGCTTGTTGATGTTCTTTTCGAGCTTAGCGGCGCAGTTTGCGCAGTCCAGACCCTTTACCGTATAAATCTTCTGCATTATGTTATCCTCCTGTTTGAAACAAATATCATTGTCTTTAGAAAAAGTATTGTATCACAGAAAGCCCTGCTGTGAAGACGGAAATTTCTAATTTCTGCCGTTCTTTTCACAGTTTCTTTACTTTCTTTTGGGTGCTTTTTTGGTATAATGCAAAAGTGGTATTGGTATATACGGAGATATTTTTTTATGAGACTTGAAAGAACGAAAAACAGAAAAAAGAATAAGATCCGTTTCGTGGTCATAGTGCTCTGCATGGGAGTGTTCCTTTACAGCGCCTGGCACGTGGGAAGCAACTACTACCGCGCCTACAAGAGCCAGCTTCTTGCGGAAGAACAGGCAAGGAAGGTACAGGAGCAGCTGGAAGAGGCCAGGAGAAAGGCAGAGGAAGAGCAAAGGCAAAGAGAAGAGCAGCAAAACCAGCAGGTCGAAGAAAACACCGATCCCGGAACAGGGGAGACCTACGAGGAATACGTCCTCGACTTTTCAGACCTCGTGGCTCTCAATCCAGATATAATGGGATGGCTGGTGGTTGACGGGACCAACATCGATTACCCGGTCCTCTATTCGTATACGGACAGGGAGTTTTATCTCTATCACAACTATCTGGGTGAATACGACGTTCAGGGCTCTATCTATATCGAGAACTTCAACGACCGCGACATGTCCGATTTCAACACCATACTATACGGACATAGCATGCTCAACGGAAACATGTTCGGTACCCTGCACAACTTCTCCAACTGGGACTTTTTCTATAACTACGGAGGTATAACCCTTTACACAACAGACAAGACCTATTACTACCAGGTCTTCGAAACGGCCACCATATCGGACAGCCACATATTCACCTATCTGCACAATGACAATACCGAGAGCATCCAGAACTATATAGGGACACTTGCCGGTTACGACAACGGTTTCAAGAAGGACGGATACAACATTACTCCGGAAGATCACATAATAACCCTCTCCACCTGCACCACGGACAGCGCCCAGAGACTGGTGGTCTTCGCAGTGTTGGTAGGAGTGAGCTAAACTATTAAACCGCAAAGAATTCAAAAGCCCGCTTCCGTAAAGGAGCGGGCTTTTCGATTGCCTTTGTTCTTATCGATTACAGCTTCATTCCGTTCTGGAGCTTGCAGCCCTTGATCAGGTGCTGTGCCAGAAGCGCTGTGGTGATGGGGCCTGTGCCGCCGCCGCAGCCGGGTGTTGCAGATGTGATCATTGCGCAGGCATCTACCATGTCTTCTCTGCAGTCGCCTGTACGGATCTTCTTGCCGTTCTCGTCGAGGACGAAGTTCTTGTCTGCATCCTTCTTCTGAGCCATGGCTACGTCGATGACTATGGCGTCTTCTCTGACCATATCAGGTGTGAGCAGTCCGTATACTCCGCAGCCTGTGATGACTATATCGCTCTGGGATGTATACTTCTTTACTGACTTCGTGAAGATGTGGCAGACGGAGATCGTTGCGAACTCATTGGTGAGCATGATTGCAAGGGGCTTGCCGAATACGTTGGAGTTGTTGATGATGGTGATGTCCTTGCCCTTTACATCGATCTCATAGTATTTGAGAAGCTCCATGACGCCCTCTGCTGTGCAGGGGAAGAAGCCTTCGTTGTCCATGATCATGAGTTTTCCCAGGTTGGTGGGGTTCATGGCATCGGGATCCTTTTCCGGAGCGAGCATGTACTTGATCTCGTCTTCGTTGATCTGTTCGGGAAGAGGCTTGAAGATGAGTATGCCGTTTACGTTCTTATCATCGTTTGCTTCTTTGATCTTTGCGACGAATTCGTCCTGAGTTACATCCATGGGGAAGACTACGGACTTTACTTCGATCTCGCTCTTGGCCATTCTGGTGATGATGCTCTTCTCATAGGAAATGCTTCCGGGATCTTCGCCGACTCTGAAAATTGCAAGGGTCGGAACGATGTTGTGTGCCTTGAGCATCTGAGCATCTTGAAGAACTTTTGCCAGCATAGCTTCGCTGACTTCTTTACCGCTTAATAATTTTGCGCTCATTTCTCTCTCCTTATGTTTATACAGGATAAATGCGGGCTCCAAAGCCCGCTCGGTTTCCATTCCTATTATATGGTCTTAGAGGCTTTTTTGCAAACTGTCAATACCGCCAAATTTTTCCGTTCTTTGATATATCATCATCTAAAAGGGCTGCCGCCAGGAAAGGCAGCAGCCCTTTAGTGCTTCATATGCATCGAATCTTTCCTTTACATCCATATGTTTCCCTCCGTTTACTCAGAAACTGTACTACTGTCCATGTTATATCACAAATACCGCTTTTCTTATTATCTTTTCAGTCTTTGTCTGTCGTACTTAGTCAGGTGCCCATCCCATCCATATTGAATTCTGATAAAGACAAACAATGCGATAGATTGTAACAGCATAATGTAGTCCTCAAAAAAACCAAAATCCCAATGATTGCAATATGCTGTTACGAAAAAGTATAATGCAAACGCTGTAATTTCAAAAATGCAAAAGTATTTTTTAAATATCAACCAAAAAAGACAATCCTTTTTTTCTTTGGGTTTATTAAATCTACTATAAACTTCATCGACACGTAACTAATAAAATCATTTTTTTGCCTTAATCGAATCTTATATTCTTTAAACCGATTAATTCGACCACGCCCCTTGTTCGCCCAGAGTATTGACCAGAGAATGTCTCTGACACTCAAATATGTGTATAGGTTTATTAGTATTACAGTAATGAATGCAAAAATCTTGCTAAGCACATCAACCCTTCCTTTCAATAAAACACATTCTTTACTTCGGATAAAGATAACGTCGCTAAACTATCAATCTCTATCCCTACGTTAAACCCTATTATGATCAATCTCAATCACTTTTATTTTTCCGTTCGATAAATAGCTCATTAATTTCAATTCGAATTGTTTAATATCATAATACGATTCATCATTAATAAAGTATTTTTTATCATGCGGCTTTGGTTCCCCGACATCCCAAACTGAACTCGACCCAATGTCAATCACGGTTTGATTATATACTATGCTGATTTCAATTATGTCATTTTCAGCAACAAGTTTTATAATCTCATCTATTGAATATCCTTTTGCCTTTATGGACGAATTTCCATTTGCGACATCCTGAGCTAATTTAGCTTTTGATTTTTCACCATATACCTTAATAATCTCAGCCAGTGATATCTCAAAAATTAACAATATAACCAGCATAACAGGAATAGAAAGAATATCCATTATATGCTCTAATAGTGGATGGCCACCATCATAAACCATGGGTAGTAATCTACTTCGACTAAAAACTATAAGAAACAGAATAACGCTACCCAATATTTTTAGAATTGGTTGTTTATAAGAATGTACATTCGGATTTAGATTAATTTTAATATGCATCATGACTTCATCCTTATCTATTAATTAAAAACGAGATCATTCAATGTTTTTTTAAAGTGTTTGCCGTCTAGCCTGTAAACAACACACACCATCTCAAATCGTGATTGACACAAAATCTGAATCGTACGGTATATGCCCTTTAAATATTTTATAAAGAGTTGCATCAAAGGGGATAAAATGTGACATTGGACAATTATTAATGGCATTTCTGAAAAAAACCGGTATTTCATCCTGATAACTATTGTCACAATTTAAAAATGTAATATCCCCTATCTCATTCTTTTTTGACCTCCAATCTAATTGAACACACACAATATCTTGTATTTTGTTCGCTTCTTTTATCTGCTCCGTTATTTTACTCCCATCAGGTAGTGTGACGATTGTACCAAGATTCATCTTGTCTATAGGTAATGATAACGAAAAAGAGGATATTGGGATAAAGGGTAAAGACTCCACAATGTTTGAATCAGGAATAGTACTTCCCATCCAATTATATAGACCCACTTTCATGGTCTCATTATAATATCCGGTATCAAATAACTTTGAAAGTGGATGTTTATCTATTCGAACAATTCTCAATAGTACATATTTGTTATAGCAGGGATTTCCAATTAAATTAACATTTGAAACTATTCTATAAGCAAGCAAACTACCAACTTGCCATGGGCAATGACGCAGTGTTGGTTTCTTAATCGTTTTAATATCAGGCATCGGAGATATTATCGTTTGCCTTAAAACATCTAATGCCTTCTTTCTCTTTAAATAGGCATCTCTATTACCTGGCACATCCCAACGGGCCAAGTCACGTCCTGATTCTAAAGAAGCAATCGCTTTGTCCTTTACATATGAACTCAATCTACCCTTTTCCCACTCACATAGCGCTAATGCGAACCAAAAAACCTCTCCATCTGGATCCTCTGATCCAAGAATGTCGGAGTAATAAGAAATAAGTTTATTCTCTATCAGGCTTGCATCTTCACCGATTGATAAAAGCACGTTGTATTCTCTTTTTATATCCAGTGCTAAATCATCAGAATAAATACCAGGACCCCATGCACCCATTCTTACCTCCTCATTAAATCTATAAATTCATTTTCAACAATACCATCAAACAACTAATAACAGGGATATAAATCTGGAAAGTAATCTTTTCATCGCTTAGGTTCCTAGGGCTACTAAAGTGGTGTCAGGAATGAATTTGCATGATTCTTTTCTCTCGCAATCTTATTTTATAGTTTCAGGCATTGAAACACAACCTTATTGCCTGCACATAAAAAGGCGCGGTTCCGATCGTGGAACTGCGCCTTTTGTTTATGCTTTTGCCTCTTGCCTATACAAGCTCAAGGAAT
>CAYUGP010000037.1:0-10940 GCA_964444315.1 uncultured Oscillospiraceae bacterium
CTCTCCATCTTCAGATGGGCGGGGAAATATGCCACTGTCATCGAAGTTATCCTCCGTATAGTCGGGACCTTTGTGATCATAAGTATAGTCAGAAGAAGCAAAAGCATCTCATCCGATCTCATATGGATACTGTTCATAGAACTGCTGCCCGTACCCGGCACTCTCATGTACGTGCTTATGGGAGGAAGATCTCTTCTGAGCAGGATCTTTAAGGATCTTAAGGCTTCGGCTGAGGATTCGGCCCGTTACTATCCGGAAAGCGATATAATCTGCGATGAGATCAAAGCCTTCGAACCTGGCTACGCCGGGCTTTTCAATTACATAAGCAAGGCGCTCGGTTTTTCTGTTTACAGGGAACAGGGCTGCGACTACTATCCCTTAGGAGAACTGGGATACCCGCGCATGCTTGAGGAACTGGAAAAGGCCGAGAAGTTCATATTTCTTGAATACTTCATCATAGGCGAAGGGGTAATGTGGGAGAGCATACTCAGCATACTCGAGAAGAAGGCTAAGGAAGGTCTCGACGTAAGGGTCATCTACGACGACATGGGCTCTTTCTTCACGCTGCCCGGCACCTATACGGAGAAGATGGAGGAGAGAGGCATCAAGTGCCTCAGTTTCAACAGGGTCCATCCTGTTCTCAATACCCTGATGAACAGAAGAGATCACCGGAAGATAATGGTCATAGACGGCAAGGTGGCTTTCTCGGGAGGCATAAACATAGCCGACGAGTACATCAACGTAAGGAAGCGCTTCGGGCAGTGGAAGGACAACATCATCCGGATCAGCGGAGATGCAGTATGGTCCATGACAGTGATGTTCCTTACCCACTGGAACGCACTACGGAAGGAAGACAGCGACTTTTGGAAATTCAGGGCCTCCACGGACGAGCCCGCAGGGAAAGGATATATTGCTCCATACAGCGATACGCCTCTCGATGACGACAGGGCGTCTCAGGATATATATGAGGGCATAATGAATCAGGCGCAGAAGTACTGCTGGATATTTACTCCATATCTCATCATAGACAATGAGCTCATGAATACCCTGACCTTCACGGCGAAGAGGGGTGTCGACGTGCGCATCATAACGCCGGGGATACCGGATAAAAAACTCGTATGGCGCATAACAAGGTCCTACTACTTGCCCCTCGTGGAAGCCGGTGTAAGGGTATTCGAATATGAACCCGGTTTTCTTCATTCGAAAGTCATGGTATCGGACGATAAGGCTGCTACCGTTGGCACCGTGAACCTTGATTACAGGAGCATGTACTTTCAGTTCGAAAACGGGATATACCTTTACCGCTGCGCTGCAGTGAAGGATATCAGGAAGGATTTCGAGGAAAGCATGGAAAAAAGCAGAGAGCTTACCAAAGATGACTGCACTCCTGGGTTTGTCGAAGATATCCTGATCTCGGTGCTGAGGCTTTTTGCTCCGCTTCTGTAGAGGACGAAGGACATGACTTCAAAAGAGCAGACGAGGATTAGCCTCATAAGGACCATCGAAAGAGCAGGATTTCCTGCTGAGTTTGGAATGGCGGTAGCTGAAATACTGGGCACTGAAAAGCAGATGCTCCGCATGGTATCCTGGATCATACAGTATAAGCCGCATACCATGGAGGAGATCGTTGACGAACTGATCTGCATCAAGGAAGAATTCGAGAGATACAGGCAGAAGAAGATGTCTGAGTATTACAATGTAAAGCTCAACGAACTTATGAACAAAGGATTGGAAGAAGATTGAATACGGTGATTTACAGCACAAGTGAAGAAGATATAGAGAAAGCTGCAAAGGTCATAGCCTGCGGCGGACTTGTTGCATTTCCCACGGAGACCGTATACGGTCTGGGAGCTGACGCTTTCGATCCCGAAGCGGCAAAGAAAGCCTATGCGGCGAAAGGCAGGCCTTCCGACAACCCTCTCATTGTGCACATTGCAAAATTTGAAGACCTGGAAAGGCTGACCCCTGTCTTTGATGCTGCGGAAAACGGGGGCAAAGAAGCGGAGTTCTGCGCAAGAGTAAAAAAACTTGCAGAGGCCTTCTGGCCCGGTCCGCTCACGGTGGTGCTTCCCAAAAGAAACGAAGTTCCGAAAGAGACCACAGGCGGTCTTGATACTGTGGCAGTGAGGATGCCTTCTTCGGAGCCGACGCTGAAGCTTATAGAGTGCTCCGGTACTCTCGTGTCAGGTCCGTCTGCAAATCTTTCCGGGAAGCCCAGCCCCACATGCTGGCAGCACGTGCAGGAGGACCTTGGAGGGCGCATAGACGGCATAATAGCAGGAGATCCCTGCGTGGGCGGTATAGAATCCACCGTTCTGGACGTGAGGACCATGACCATACTCAGGCCAGGTCTCATAACGCCTGAGATGATAGCTGCCGTGACCGGAAAGGACGTATCTTATGACAAGGCTCTTTTTGAAAAGCCGTCGGAGGATCCCGATTTTCATCCCATGGCACCGGGACAGAAATACAGGCACTATGCGCCGAAGGCAGAGATGCACGTTGTCCCTGAGGAAAAGATCATGGACAGATATATGGAAGAAAGAGCAAAAGGTAAAAAGGTGGGCTGCATCGTAAGACCGGATGCGAAGACCTTTTTCGCCATGCTCAGAGAATATGACGAAGAGGGCGTGGACATCATACTTGCTTCGGCTCTTCCGGAAGGAGACAGCCTCAGTTTTTCGATTATGAACAGGGTGCTCAAATCGGCGGGATATAACATAGAGGATTAGAAGGAGACAATAATATGGCGCTTGATATAATCGATCTTCATTGCGATACCATGATGGCATGCTATTTCAAAAAGCAGCCTTTAAAGAATTTTGAAGGGCATATAAACATCGAAAAACTTCAGAAGGGAGGATGCATGGCTCAGGCCCTTGCACTCTTCCTTCCCACCGACGGACATCTTGCAAGAGACGGACGCACTCCCTGGCAGCTGTATAAGGACATGCTCGTGTGCTGGAATGAAAACGTCGATGCCAATGCGGATGTCATTAGGAGAGCATTCTGTGCGGATGACATAAGGAAGAACGCTTCGGAAGGCATTATGTCAGCTCTTCTGACCGTGGAAGACGGTATCGGCATAGACGGAAAGATGGAAAGGCTTGACGAGATGTATGAGGACGGAGTCCGTATGCTCACCCTCACCTGGAACTGGGAGAACTCCATAGGATTTCCCAACAATATAGACCCTGAGCTTCATAAGAAGGGCCTCAAGCCCTTCGGGATAGATGTCGTTCACCGCATGAACGAACTCGGAATGGTGGTGGATGTATCTCACCTTTCGGAGGGCGGATTTTGGGATGTGGTAAGGGAAAGCTCAAAGCCTTTTGCCGCAAGCCACAGCTGCGCCAGGGCGCTTAGAGACCATCAGAGGAACTTGACCGATGAACAGCTCAAGGCTCTTGCTGACAAGGGCGGCGTCGTAGGCATCAACTTCTGTTCTGATTTCCTTTCGGAAGATAAGAAGAATACGTATGCAAAAGACATAGTCCGACATATGATACATTTCAGAGACGTTGCCGGCATCGACAGCATGGCCTGGGGATCCGATTTTGACGGTATAGCAAGCATCATGGATTTCGGTGATTATGCAGGGATGCCGGTGATCCTTGATCTTCTGTCAAGGGAATTCACCGACGACGAGATCGACAAGATAAATCACGGCAACTTCCTCAGAGTGCTTGATGCACAGAAATAGGGGATGGTTGTATAATAATACGCAATTGTACCGATTTTTTGCATAAAATGAACGGTTTGCTCTTGACAAACCGTTTTTTGGTTTTCTCAAAGGATAGACTTGCATAATTTTGTGTAAATCTAACAAAAATGGGAGCAAATTGTTGGAAAATATACAGAAAAAATGTGGAAATCCCTTGAAAGCTTGAAATGGCAGGATTAATATTTTAATAGGACAAATTTGGATTGTCTTGAAATAGTTTTAAATTATCTGAAAAGATAAATTTAGGAGGAATTTAAAATGAAGAAAGTATTAGCAATCGTTCTTGCACTTGTGATGGTATTTTCCTTCGCAGCATGCGGCAAGAAACAATCAGACGAGTACAAGATCACGGTCTGGTGCAGTGAGGTCGAAGGCGTGAAAGATCTCTTCGCAGAGAGGATCGCAAAATTCGCTGAAGAGAACGACGTCAAGATCTCCGCTACAGTAGAAGGCGTATCCGAAAGTGATGCAGCCACCCAGATGATCACCAGCGTTGAGGATGGAGCTGACATCTTCTGCTTCGCACAGGACCAGCTTGCAAGACTCGTTCAGGCAGGCGCTCTCGCAAAGCTCGGAGATGCTACCGCAGCAACAGTCAAAGAACTCAACAGCCCGGGTTCCGTAGCGAACGCATCACTCGATGGTAGCCTCTATTGCTATCCTCTCACAGATGACAACGGATACTTCATGTATTACGACAAGAGCGTCATCCCCGAGGAGGATCTCGGCAGCTTTGAGAAACTCATCGAAGACTGCGAAAAGGCAGGAAAGAATTTCTCATTCCAGCTTACAACAAGCGGCTGGTACAACGCATCCTTCTTCTTTGCGACAGGCTGCGTTTGCAACTATGTATTCGACGGTGACGGAAATGTTATTACTTCCACAGATACATACAACAGCGATGCAGGCGTTATCGCACTGAAGGGAATGCAGAAACTCCTCAAGTCCGGCGCATTCACAGCATCTGAAGCAGGAACAGCTGACTTCACAGCAGCTATTCCTTCTGCGATCGTAGTATCCGGAACATGGGATTACAACACAGCAGCAGAAGCTCTGGGCGACAACCTCGGAGCAACAAAGCTTCCGTCATTCACAGTAGACGGACAGACCTATCAGCTCGGATCCTTCAACGGATGTAAGCTTCTCGGTGTAAAGCCGACAACAGATACGGACAAAGCTGCACTTCTGCAGAAACTTGCTCTCTATCTCACAAATGAAGAGAGCCAGCTCGAGATCTACAACAAGTTCAACTGGGGCCCCTCTAACAAGGCAGCCCAGGAGAGCGAAGCTGTAAAGTCCAACCCCGGACTTATGGCACTTGCTGAGCAGAACGTATTCGCAACACCTCAGGGACAGTATCCCGGAAACTGGTGGAATGTTACCAAGAGCCCTGTAGTTGCCGCACAGAAAGCAACTACAGATGCTGAACTCAAGCAGGCTCTTCAGGAATATGACGATGCTATCAAGGCCGGTCTTGCTGCGAACGGATACATCTTCGTAGGCGCATGGAACGGCTGGGACAATGCAGACGGCACAATGAAGCTTCAGGGTGAAGGCAATGTCTACAGCATCACCGTAAATGTTGAGAAGAGCGATTACATGGGCGGACGTATAGTCAAGGCAAGCTCCTGGGATACAGACAAGGGCTGCACCATAGTCACTGAGGGCAAGGAGCTCATCAGCGAGGACGGCGGTTCCGATAACAACATCGTATTCCTTGAGCCGGGCACCTATGAAGTAACCTTCGATGAAGGCGCCATGACTATCAAGATCGTTAAGAAGTAATTTATTTGTATCTCATACCGACAGGTTGCAGGTTTTCCCTGCAACCTGTTTTTAGAAGGAAAAGCATATTTAAGAAGGTGAATTGTATGAAAAAACTGACCGATCTTGAATATCTCCGTTTGTCGAAGGGCGGAAAGGCGCTTTACAAGATAAAGCTGTTTTTATCCTCCATTTTTCCCGCTATAGGCAACGGGATCAAGCGTCTGGGACGTTCCGTAGGAGGCTTTTTTCAAAAGATATGGAACGGGCTCAGGGATATTGGGAGGACTTTCAAAGACGGAAGCTGGCAGACAAAGCTTTCATACTTTGTCATGGGCTTCGGCAACATGAGCCGCGGACAGTTTGCCAAAGGTCTTCTCTTCTTTATTTTTGAAGCGGTATTTATTATCTATATGATATTCTGGGGCGGTCACTGGCTGGGCAAGTTTTCGACTCTCGGTACGGTGGGACCTCAGAAAAACGTTTATGATCCGACAACGGATACATATATCTCGATCCCCGGAGACGATTCTTTCAAGATACTGCTCTACGGGCTGCTGACGATACTGTTCATAATCGCATTCATAGGCACATGGATCATGAACGTAAACCAGAATAAGACTCTGGATCATATCATTAAAAGCGGAAAGAAGGTCAAGAGTGGAAAGGATGATCTGAAATCACTTCTTGACGATCAGTTCCACAAGACCCTGCTTGCGCTTCCTGTGACAGGCATCATAGTTTTTACCGTCATTCCTATCATTTTCATGATACTGGTATCATTCACAAATTACGATGCGGCACATGACGGCTACAGCAACCTGTTTACCTGGGTAGGAATGAACAACTTCAATGAATTGTTCTTCTGGAACTCCGGCAGTTCAAATCTTTCTGCTGCATTCGGAGAGATACTCTCCTGGACTTTGATGTGGGCATTCTTTGCGACATTCTCCAACTATTTCCTCGGTATGCTTGTCGCTATCATGATAAATAAAAAGGGGATCAAACTGAAAAAGATGTGGAGAGGCATATTGGTCCTTACCATAGCTATCCCGCAGTTCATATCCCTGCTTTATGTCTCCAAGATGTTTGCCGATAACGGACTGATCAACGGCTTCCTCCTGAATATGGGCTGGGTCACTCCGGCAACAGTCATAAAGTTCTGGACTGATCCTACTCTGGCAAGGATAACCGTTATCCTGATCAATATCTGGATCGGTATCCCTTACCTGATGCTCATAAGCACCGGAATACTGATGAACATCCCTCAGGATCTATATGAATCTTCAACTATCGACGGCGCCAGCGTATGGCAGCAGTACATGAAGATCACTCTTCCGTACATGCTCTTCGTGACAGGCCCCTATCTACTCACGAGTTTCGTCGGTAATATAAACAACTTCAATGTCATTTACCTGCTGACCGGCGGAGGACCTACCAACCCCAAGCTCCTCACCAGCGGCGGTTCGGCAGGAGATACAGACTTGCTTGTTACCTGGCTGTTCAATATAACGACAGGGGCGGAAAGCAACTACAAGCTGGCTGCGGTCATAGGTATCATGATATTCCTGGTTGTAGCCATACTATCCCTCATAGTGTATAACGTGATACCGTCAACGAGAAATGAGGAGGATTTTCAGTAATGGAAAAGGATATGAAAAAACTCGCCAGTATGAGCCGCAGAAGAAAAGCGGGCAATACTGTCGTCTACATCATTCTTACAGTGATGTCCATAATATGGCTGTGCCCCTTTATATTCATCGTGTTCGAATCCTTCAGATGCGAATCGACGGGACAGGCAGGCTATGTTATTCCTCATCAGTGGGGATTTGATAACTACGTAAGGCTGTTGACTCAGACAGATTTTCCGAAATGGTATCTGAACACTCTCGTGATAGCTCTGTTCGTTGCTGTGATCCAGACGATCATAGTCCTGTGCATGAGCTACACTCTTTCAAGGCTTCGTTTCAAAGGAAGAAAGTTCCTCATGAACTGCATGCTGGTACTCGGAATGTTCCCTGGGTTCCTTACGATGATAGTTCTTTACAAGGTGTTGTCCGGAATGAATCTTACAGGGATCCATGCAGTGCCCGGACTGATACTCATCTACGTTGCTTCTTCAGGAATGGGATACTATGTATCAAAAGGATTCTTCGATACTCTACCGAGATCTCTGGATGAGGCGGCCAGGATAGACGGAGCGTCAAGGGCTCAGGTCCTGACGAAGATAATACTTCCCTTGTCAAAACCGATAGTCATATATACGGTGCTTACAGCATTCATGGCGCCATGGGGAGACTTCATATTTGCAAGATACATTTCCCACGGAAGCAGCGCCGGTATGAACGTCGCAGTCGGATTATGGACATGGACGGCTAAGACATCCATAGGAACTTCGTATACCATGTTCTGCGCAGGCGGCGTCCTGGTAGCGATACCCATAACCATACTCTTTATGTGTCTGCAGAAATACTATGTTGAAGGTGTTACAGGCGGAGCCGTAAAGGGCTGAGGAGGAACAAAGATGGCAACAGTTAAATTAACAGATGTTAAAAAAGTATATGATAACGGCTTCGTAGCCGTAAAGGATTTCAACCTTGATATCAAGGATAAGGAATTCATCGTATTCGTCGGTCCTTCAGGCTGCGGCAAATCAACGACTCTTCGTATGATAGCGGGCCTTGAGGATATATCAGACGGAACGGTGGAGATCGACGGAGTGGTAGTCAACGATCTTCAGCCGAAGGACAGAAACATAGCAATGGTATTCCAGAACTATGCTCTGTACCCGCATATGTCAGTCTATGACAACATAGCTTTCTCTCTGAGGCTCAAAAAGACACCGGAAGATGAAGTCTATGAAAAGGTGACAAAAGCAGCTGAGATCCTGGGCATAACAGAACACCTTCTCAAGAAGCCCAGAGCTCTTTCCGGAGGACAGAGACAGAGGGTCGCCATAGGAAGAGCAATGGTAAGAGACTCAAAGGTATTCCTTATGGATGAGCCTCTTTCGAACCTGGATGCCAAACTGAGGAACCAGATGAGAGCGGAGATAATCCTTCTTCGCCAGAGACTCGACACGACTTTCATCTATGTCACTCATGACCAGACAGAAGCTATGACGCTCGGTGACAGGATAGTCATCATGAAGGACGGATATATCATGCAGGTAGGAACTCCTACGGAGGTCTTCGATATGCCGGATAATCTGTTCGTCGCAACATTCATAGGTTCTCCCACAATGAATATCATGGATACTGAACTTGTGAAGAGAGGCGATAAGTATTATGTGACGCCTTTCGGTTCCGAGATGGAAGTGGACGGAGAGAAGGGTAATGCTCTTCTTGAGAAGCATGTAGAAAGCCAGTATATCAAACTCGGTGCAAGGCCTGAGCATATAAGCCTTCGCTGGGAGCCTGCCAGGGATGCTATCCCATGCACCCTGCAGGTAAACGAGATGATGGGCAGCGAACTTCATCTCCACGTCCTCACCGAAGACGGCACGCCTCTCATTGTAAGGGTACAGACCATAGATCTTACTCCTCAGCAAAGAGAGAGCCTGGTCTCAGGCGCAAAGCTGTATCTTCACTTCAATGGAAAGATCATGCATTTCTTCAATACCGATACTGAAGAGAATCTTCTTGTTTAATGAGATCCGCGATGAAAAGAATCAGAAAAATAACGGTTTTAGTACTCGTAACAGCCCTGCTTGCAGGGCTGTTTACGGCTTGTACATACAAAATGGATAAATCAAAACTGGCAAGCACTCTTTATGTCAAAAAGGTCGAAGGCCTGCCTAAGGACTTCATCATGGCAATGGACGCTTCATCCGTCATATCGGAAGAAGCAGCAGGTGTAAAGTTTTACGGTATGGACGGTTCGGAGCAGGATGTTTTCAAGACCCTTGCTCAGGCCGGGATCAACTACATACGCGTCAGAGTTTGGAACGATCCCCATGATGAGAACGGCAACGGTTTCGGAGGTGGAAACTGCGATATAGAAACCGCCATAGAAATAGGGAAGAGGGCGAGCAGATATAACATGAAACTGCTGGTCGATTTCCATTATTCAGATTTCTGGGCAGATCCGTCAAAGCAGATGTGTCCGAGAGCATGGCAGGGCATGTCCATAGAGGAAAAAGCCCAGGCATGTTACGACTATACCTATGACTGCCTCACAAAACTCAAGAATGCAGGTGTGAAGGTCGGAATGGTACAGGTCGGGAATGAGACCAACGGCATGGTAGCCGGAGAAAAGATCTGGATGAATATGTACTACATATTCGACGCAGGCTCCAGGGCGGTAAGAAAAGTGTTCCCAAAGGCTATGGTGGCAGTCCATTTTGCAAATCCGGAAAAAGCTTCGGCAATAGCGGATTACGCAAAAAAACTGGACTATTACGCTCTTGACTACGATGTTTTCGGATGCTCATACTATCCGGTATGGCATGGCACCCTTGATAATCTGAAGGAAGTCCTCGACAATGTGACGGATACCTACGGCAAGAAGGTCATGATAATGGAGACTTCCTATCCCTATACGGATGAGGACAGTGATTTCTTCGGGAATTCCGTCTCGAGCGGAAGCGGGATAACGAAGGATTATCCCTTCACGGTACAGGGGCAGGCCAACTGCATACGGGACATAGTGCAGGCAGCTGCAGATATGAAAAGCTGCATTGGCGTATCTTACTGGGAAGGGACATGGATCGCAGCGGGCGGAAGCTCTTTTGAGGAGAATTCCGCTTTGTGGGAACAATACGGCTGCGGCTGGGCAAGCTCCTATGCCAAGGTCTACGATCCCGGTGATGCAGGAAGGTATTACGGCGGAAGTGCCGTGGACAATCAGGCCATGTTCTCGCCTCAGGGTTATCCCCTCGAATCTTTGAAGATTTTCAACCTGGTGAGATATGGGAACAAAGTAGATCTGGCAGCTGACGCTCTTGAAGATGTCAGCGTGAGCATCGATCTGAACGGATCCATACTTCTGCCTATGACCGTGAACGCTGTCATGAATGACGGAAGCAAGGAAGAGATACCGGTAGAGTGGAACATAACTGACACCGATATGGAGATGATGAAAAACGGCGGAGTCAGGCAGTATCATTTCACCGGCACGGCAGGAGGGATGGAAGCAAACCTTTATGTCGATATGATAGAGTTCAATTTCCTGTCGAATCACAGTTTTGAAGACGGTACAGATGCCCCATGGATCGTCCGTGCAAACAAAAAGATGGACGAACTCAAAATCGAGGAAAAGCAGACAGATTCAAAAACCGGCAAATGGCATTACCATTTCTGGAGTGCTGCAAAAAACTCTGTCGACTTTGACCTTGAGCAGGAGGTCAAAGGCCTTGAGAGCGGAAAGTATAAATATACGCTTTCCATAATGGGCGGAGACGGGGGAAACACCAACATATATATGTATGTGAAGATACACTGATCACGTGCCT
>CAYUGP010000038.1:0-10654 GCA_964444315.1 uncultured Oscillospiraceae bacterium
TATACGGTCTTTTTGGAATTGAATATTTCGTGGAGCCTGGTTATCCTCTCATCCGGGACCGTGACCACTCCGATATTGGGCTCGATGGTGCAGAAAGGATAATTGGCCGCCTCGGCTCCTGCTTTTGTTATTGCGTTAAAAAGTGTCGACTTTCCCACATTGGGAAGTCCAACGATTCCTAGTTTCATAAAGAATTCTCCTATTCCATGATAGTATTGATTATACCCTTCCCGGGACCTTTTCTCAACATTGCTGTAATCTTTGTTTTCGGTTATACTTATATCGTTATATATTCAAACCGATAACGACTTGGGAGGCATTCAAAGTGAACAGGATCTTTGCTAAACTTCTATATCTTCTTGAAAAGCAAAACGATACGATACTTGTGACTGTTATAGCCGAAGACGGCTCAGCACCCAGAGGTACAGGCAGCTCAATGCTTGTGGGATCCGAAGGGCCCATTATAGGTACCATTGGCGGAGGCGCAGTTGAATACAATGCAGTGGAAGTATCCAAGGAACTCATAGAGAAGAAAGCTTCGCTGGTCAAGGAGTACATACTCAGGACAAATGAGATCGAAGACATAGGGATGGTATGCGGAGGAAACATCACTGCATACTTCCAGTTCATTTCTTCCAAAGAAAAAGGATGGGAGAATATCGCAGGAAAAATACAGCAACTCTACGAACAGAAGACTCCCGCATGGCTGATACTCCATCTGGACGGAAGCCTTGCATCTCTTGCCGATGCTGAGGGGAATATAATCGCAGGGAATCCCGAAGTATGCACTGACGGATTGCTTGCCGAAGGATGCAAAACCACGGACAAATACTTTTCCATGTCCCTTGACATGGGAGAGAGAGCGATCATATTCGGCGGAGGCCACTGTGCAAAAGCCCTTGCGCCCCTGCTTAAGACTGTAGGTTTCAGAGTCACCATCATGGACAACCGCCCTGAATGTGTCACGAAGGAGCTTCACCCAACGGCCGAACGCCTTATATGCGGTGACTATACGAGGCTTTCAGACTACATAGATTTCGACAGCGAAGACTATCTGGTAGTTATGACCAACGGCCACAGTTTCGACTACCAGGTCGAAGAACAGATACTCAGGATACCTTCGGCATACGTAGGTGTCATAGGATCAGCGAAGAAGACCGCATCGGTCAATGCGAGACTGAGAGCAGACGGAGTGCCTGAAGAAGCCATATCCTCAGTACACACTCCCATAGGCACAAAGATCAAAGCAGTGACTCCGGAGGAGATCGCAGTGAGCATCGCAGGAGAAATGATATATGAGCGAGCGCTCAGAAGAGAAGCGCAAAGTGAAGAAACTCACGGCTGTCCCATGCACTGACAGCGAAAAACATCGAAGGGAAAAGAAAACGTCCCGGGCTTTGATGAAAGCCCGGGACGCTGTTTTCGATCATCAATCTGTGAACAGCGGCGTCGAATAGTACCTGTCCCCGCTGTCTGGAAGAAGTGCAACTATGACTTTGCCTTTGTTTTCAGGTCTTTTCGCCAGCTCTATTGCACCGTGAAGAGCCGCACCGGAAGAAATCCCGACAGAGATCCCTTCTTTTCTTGCCAGGAGTTTCGCTGCAGCAAATGCATCCTGAGCCTCAGCTTTGAAGATCTCATCGTATATCTTGGTATTCAGAACTTTCGGAACGAAACCTGCGCCTATACCCTGTATCTTATGAGCACCTGATCTTCCTTCTGAAAGCACAGGTGAATCCGCAGGTTCAAGAGCTACTATCTTGACGTTAGGATTCTGTTCCTTCAGATATTCGCCGACACCTGTAAGCGTACCTCCGGTACCTACCCCTGCAATAAAGATATCGACCCTGCCGCCCGTATCCTTCCAAATCTCGGGACCGGTGGTAGCTTTATGCATAGCCGGGTTTGCAGGATTGTCGAACTGTCCAGGGATGAATGCATTTGGGATCTCCTTCGCAAGTTCCTCAGCCTTGGCAATAGCTCCGCTCATGCCCTTGGCGCCTTCTGTCAGAACGATCTCCGCCCCGTAAGCTTTCAGTATGTTCCTTCTTTCAACGCTCATTGTCTCAGGCATGGTCAGAATCATCCTGTAGCCCTTTGCCGCTGCTATGGAAGCAAGCCCTATACCTGTATTTCCGCTGGTAGGCTCTATAATGACCGAATCCTTATTAAGCAATCCTTTGGATTCTGCATCCTCTATCATTGCTTTGCCGATCCTGTCTTTTACGCTTCCTGCAGGATTGAAATACTCCAGCTTGACCAGTACGGTTGCTTCAAGGCCAAATTCTTTTTCTATATTCGTCACTTCGACAAGAGGCGTATTGCCTATGAGTTCTACCGCTCCCTTATATATCTTTGACATCGCTATACCTCTATTCTTTCTTCTTCTTGTTTTGGCTCATCAGAGATGATGCCCATCCTCTTTTCGTAATCTTCAAGAGCCGCCTGTATGGCTTCTTCGGCAAGTACGGAACAATGCATCTTGTAGTCCGGAAGCCCATCAAGTGCCTCTGCTACAGCTTTGTTCGTAAGTTCTCTGACTTCCTCAAGGGGTTTGCCCTTTATGAGTTCTGTTGCCATGGAACTTGAAGCTATTGCGCTCCCGCAGCCGAAAGTCTCGAACTTTACATCCTCTACTATACCATTTTCTATCTTAAGATACATCTTCATTATATCACCGCACATGGCGTTTCCAACTTCGCCTATGCCGTTTGCGTCTTCTATGACTCCCACATTTCTCGGATTACGGAAATGATCCATTACTTTATCACTGTACAGTGCCATTTATTTACCCTTCTTTCTTTTATTGTTATCTCTTAAAGAATGAACTCTCTTTTGCCTTCCATGAGGTCTCTCCACACCGGAGAGAAACTCCTCAGGTATTCGACTACTTCCTTGACAGACTTTATGATGTATTCAACGTCTTCGTCCGTTATATTCTCTCCTATACTGAGCCTCAAGGATCCGTGTGCCACATCATGCACTCTGCCTATGGCCAGAAGCACATGGCTTGGATCGAGTGACCCTGACGTGCACGCACTGCCCGAAGAGGCTTCTATTCCCTTATCATCCAGGAGAAGGAGAAGGGATTCTCCTTCTATGCCCTCAAAGCAGAAATTCACATTGCCCGGAAGTCTTTTCTCCGGATCTCCGTTGAGCGCAGAATGTGGTATCTCCTTAAGACCGTCTATAAGCCTGTCTCTTTTTGCCGTCATGTGCTCGGCATTTTTTTCCATATTAGCGTTTGCCTCTTTAAGAGCTGCTGCCATGGCTGCTATCCCGGGGACATTTTCCGTACCTGCGCGTTTACCTCTTTCCTGAGCTCCGCCTTCTATGAGGTTGATCATCCTTATACCCTTTTTCACGTAGAGGAAGCCAACTCCTTTTGGGCCGTGATACTTGTGCGCAGATGAGGAAAGCATGTCTATATTATCTTTCTCCACATCTACCGGAATATGACCTATGGCCTGCACGGCATCCGTGTGGAAAAGGACGCCGTGCTTCCTACAGATCTCGCCTATTTGTCTGATCGGCTGCACCGTCCCTATCTCATTGTTGGCGAACATGACCGTAACAAGGCAGGTGTCAGGCCTAATGGCTGCTTCCAGTTCCTCAGGTACTACCAGACCGTTTTCGTGCACATTCAGCAAAGTAATCTCATATCCTTCTTTCTCCAGCTTTTTAAGAGTATGGAGCACTGCATGGTGCTCGAAAGCCGTGGAGATGATATGCATCTTTCCTGCCTTTTTTCCTATGGCAGCTGCAATAAGTATTGCCTGGTTATCAGCCTCGCTTCCGCCGGACGTGAAATATATCTCTCTGGGCTGGGCATTTATGACAGAAGCCACATCTACCCTCGCCTGCTCCAGTACTTCCTTTGCTCTCTGACCTATACTGTATAGGCTCGAAGGATTTCCGTATGTATCGTTCATGACTTCGATCATTGTCTTTATTGCCGCATCACTCATCTTTGTAGTTGCGGCATTATCAGCATATATCATTTGTATCTGCTCCTTTCTTAGCTCTGCAAACATTCTAATTCTATTTACCTACTGTGTCAATAGGTTTATACTTGATTTACCTACCTGCCCTGAGGTATAATAGACGTGAAAGAAGGACGCAGACATGATATCTACAAAAGGACGCTATGCAATCAGAGTGCTTCTCGATATTGCCGAACAAAAAAGCAGCAGCTACATACCGCTGAAAGATATTGCCGAAAGACAGGGAATATCAAAAAAGTATCTTGAGATAATTGCCAAAGATATGGTAGCCGGAGGACTCCTTGAAGGGGCTAGCGGCAAAGGCGGCGGATACAAGCTCAGACGTGATCCTGAAGACTATACTATTTACGAAGTGCTTGAGGTCATGGAAGGCTCTCTGTCACCTGTAGTATGTCTTGCGGCAGAAGTCAATGACTGCCCGAGGAGAGGCGAATGCGAAACTCTTCCCATGTGGATAGAATACGATAATATGATACGCAGTTTCTTTGAAGGAAAAACACTTAAAGATCTGTTGAAACAATAAAAGGAAAAGCCGAAGCATATGCCTCGGCTTATTTTTTTACTTCCACGAAATCCCGTCTCAAGTCAATACATATCATGATCTTCATACCATTCCACTACAGCAGCCCTATGGCCGCCTACAGAATACCTGCAGGCCGTTTCCTCCGCATCTTCAAGGCTGAAGATACGCACCTGAAGAGGATCGTTTTCACTGCGTATGATATGGGATACCAGAGGATATGACCAAGTGGGAACAACAGATTCTGACGCAGTATCGCAGACCACTGCAAAAACAGAATATCCGTATCTGCTGTATTTGCCAACTGAATCTTCATATCTGCCGTTCAGGAATACCCGCTTACCGTCTTCATACACCGAATGCCTCTGATATATGGTGATGACGTATCTTCCTGAAGGGAAGTTCCAAGCCCATTCACGTCCGAACACCTTTGTGTGAATCGGTTCGGAATACATGTCACCCGTCTCGGCGAAAAAGCTTCCCGTCCCCTCATCTTTACTGAGAACGTATGAGATATTATCTTTTTTGAAAAATTCTTCTACTTCCATAGTTATGTTACGATCAATGATCCACTGAAGTATCATCTCCGGAAATGCCATTTCTCAGCAGCCATTCTTCCCTGGTGAGTATATTCGTTTCATCATCTTCCACAGTTCCGAATTTAGTCTCATATGTCCCGTAGGAATAATGCCTGAATCCGCACTTTTCCTGCACCCTGGCGGATCTTGCGTTGGAGAGAAAATGGGCGCAGAGTATCAAGTCCAGGTCTTGTTCTTCAAACAGATATCTTATGACTTCTATGACCGCTTCCGGCATAAGCCCCTGTCCCCAGAACTCCTTAGAAAGCACATATCCTATTTCCCTCACCTGTTTATCCGAAAACTCGGGAAACTTATCTTCATCATATTCTTCGATGCCCAGAGATCCGATGACCTTACCCTGATATTCCAGAGCAAAGGTCCTCCTGCATTCGATGAACCTGGAGAGTATTGCTCTTGACTCGTCAATATCCTTATGGGGATTCCATCCTGCCATCTGGCCCACTCCGTCAACAGAAGCATATTCAAAAAAATCCTCAAGGTCAGATCCCTTCCAGGGTCTGAGTATCAGGCGCTCGGTATACAATACTGTTTTAGAAATGTCTATAGCTGTGTTCATTGCATTTCCCTTGTATCCCCTGACCTTTTGTCAGAGCTAAAAAACATATTGCACTACAAGTCCCGCAAGAGCGCAGACTGCAAGAGCTATACACTCACCTGCGAAGAATCCCTTAATGTGGAACCAGTAGTCATGATAATCCTTCACCATATCCTCAGTTCCCCTGATCACGAAATGAGGGTCGTGACAGAACCAGATGATATCCAGCACTACAGCATCATAGAGATTCACGACAGTCCACAGAAGAAAACCGTATAGGAATGCTTCTTTAAACGTCGTATATCCGTTGACATACCTTAGCAGCAGGCTGAGCACTGCGACGAATATGATGCAGGCGGCTACCTTAGCAGATATCTTGTTTTTCTCCGTAGGTATCTGATCTTTGTACTCCTCAAGAGACTTTACCCTCTCCTGTATGGCCGGCGGATAGTTGTAAAGCGTCTTGATAGGATCTCTTGACATTCTGCAGACGGCAAGAGTGAACAATATGCAAAGCACGATACCTTCGATGACCAATAACATAGAAATCTATACTCCCTATATATCTTTATGCTGCAATCAGATCTATATACATCAGTATCAGGGGACCTATGAATAATAAGTAACCCAGCATAGACAAAATGAAGAACCTTTTTGTAAGGAATACTGCAAAGAATTCACGTATCAATGCCGAAGGCCAGTAATAGAAGGCTACCTTTGCTCCTACGCCGACACACTTCATATCTATTTCCTTGGCTATCCTTAGGCAGCGGTAGATGTGATAGTTGCTGGAAATGAGTGCAGTCTTTCTCTTTCCGGCATATGTATCTATGATCTCTTTGGAATTACGAAGGTTCTCATGTGTGGTCGAAGATCTGTCCTCAAGCACTATTTTCTCCTCCGGAATCCCATGCTCCAGAAGATAGTTTTTCATTGCCTGGGCTTCACTGATCTTTTCGTCGGGTCCCTGCCCTCCGCTAGGGATCATTATTGGCTTCCCGCCGCATTTATTGAATACCTCTATGGCTTTGTCCACCCTGCTGGTAAGCAGCTTTCCCATAGTGTCTCCGTTCAGAAGACCGCTGCCGTGGATGATTATGAAATCAAAGTCCATTTTGTGGGGAAGGATCTCAATGAACACCGTATATACAACAAAGCTTAGTATGAGGCATGAAAAATAGAAGACCGTAACGAATATCAGCATTGCGGCAAGATTCAATGAGATCTCCCCGACGTGGTCGACAAGCTGAAATACGTAATACACCCCTGCTATTTCGCCTACGGCAATGAAGATGCCCAGGAAAAGAGAAAGCATGTTCTTGAAACTGTGTGCTTCTCTTTTCAAGATGACGATCCCGTTTATTATCAGCATGACCGGTACTGTAAACAGAGCAATGACTACCAGGAAAAAACAGCTTATCATTGCATCGACCATCCTGTCTCCGAAGAGCGACGTAATGAAGAACAGAGTAAACATACACGCTCCCATAAGGAGTATGCTGTTGAAATATCTCTGGGGTTTCCAGATCGCCATGATAATGACTATGAGCCATACTATGACCAGTATCGGACCGAGTATTTTCACGTTATCTATGATCGTCTGCATTTTTATGCCTCCGAAGATATATTATCACCCTGATAATGACAAATAAATGACTTGCAAACAAAAAGACGGAAGGCTATCCTTCCGTCTTTGCAGTAATACCTTATCTTAATTCATCTTTTCTTGTAAAGGACCAGCTCCGGATCCGTTCCGCCTTCACCGTAGGTGCAGATGAGGATGAAATCCATATTGGCCAGAATGCCGAAACACCTGTCTCCGCCAAACTCCGATTCAAGCTGATTCCCCAGGTAAGTGGTATTGTCATCGATGAATTTTGCATTCATACCGCTAGGCAGCCTGTATTCGAGATTGACATATCTTCCGACAAGTGCGCTGAGGCTCTCGACTTTAGGCATCCCTTCGATGTGAAGATCGTTGATCTCGCCTATGAGTTTCTTCTTGAAGGCTTCAAATTCCCCGTTGTCGCTGAGCTCTTCGTATCTCTTCCAGTAGTCAAGTTTCGGCAGGTTTTCCTTGAGGTATTCTCTCGCCTGATCTTCCGTGAATCCCTGGCTGACCATATTGGGCACGCAGACCTCTATGAGATCGTCCATATCGCTGTAGGTGTAGGTTCCGTCGGCAAAGCACCATTGACAGTAATCTTCATTGAGCGATCCGTCTTTGTTTCTTCCTATGATGGAATCGTCAAGTGGCATACCGCAGCATTGACATATGAGCTGATTGGGAGAGCCAAGCAAAGTATTGATCGAGACTTTGAACAGTTTCGAAAGCAGCTTGAGGGTCTCCGTGTTGGGCACCGTGTCTCCGTTTTCCCATCGGGATACCGCCTGCCTGGTAACGAAGACTTTTTCCGCAAGTTCATCCTGTGACAGTCCGTTCTTAGTCCTGAGTTCATATATAACGTCTTGTGTAGTCATTTCGTTTCAAATACCTCCTCGACAGGTATTCTAATACAAAAGCCCCCGGAATTTCACGCAACCCGTTGTTGCTATTCGTACCGTGCCTCTCTTAACGGTTTGTCCCAAAAAACCTCCCCTCCGGCTTCCTTTGCGATCTCGTCTATATGCTTCTTTATGGAGTCGAGATACTCCGCATCGCGCTTCTTGGACCTTCTTCCCTTTTCTTCGAAAAGGACTTTGCTGAAATATGCGTCATAGGATATGGCATAATCCTCCTCATCTCTGTGCGGAAAGAAGCTTACGGCAGCTTCGTACTTTATATTCCCGGCTTCGGAATCCGCAATAAGCATTACGAGAGCTCCTTTACGGTCTACACCGTTGTATTTCATCTTTGCTTCAAAATACTGTTCATAAATATTGATCGTAGCCATTTATTCCTCCTGTTTGTCTGATATTTATCTGCAGAATCCGAAGACTCTGTCATAAAAGTCTTTGCCTTCCTCATAAGCACCGTGACCCAGTCCTTCGTAAACATAGATCTCGCTGCCTGTTATGCTGCTGTGAAGCTCCGCTTTCGCATCGTTTCCAACGGTCTTATCATTACTGCCCGCCAAAATGAGGACCGGGCATTCTATCTTTGAGAGTTCGCTTCTTGCATCGAATCCCAGAATCGCTTCTGCATTCCTGAAGAAACGCTCATAAGAGGCAGGTTTCGTGAATTTTGCGATGAGCGGAAAGTATTTTCTGTTTTTCTTAAGATATTCATCTGAATACATCTTTTCCGCTGTATCTACCATAAGAGCCGCATGGTCACCTTTTTTCGCCATTTCGATCCAGCCGATGATAATATCTTTGATTGCAGCGTTGGCATATGGAGCCGTCACTGCAAGGACAAGTCTGTCCACAGCCTCCGGATGGTCTATGGCCATATACTGGGCTATCATGCCTCCCTGGGACACGCCAAGGACATACGCCCTGTCTATACCCAGTTCTTTCATAGCAAGGATCTGATCTTCCGCCATATCCCTGATGCCGTATCCTTCAGGCATACTGTTCTTTCTGCTGAACATGTATACCGTGAATTCGTTAAGATACTTCATATACGGCACAGACAAAACCAGCGCCTTGCCCTTTACTGTTGCAAGGCCGTCTGAAAGCCCCGGAAGAACGACAAGTTTTCTCGTACCGCTTCCGAAAGCAGCATAATACATTTCAGTATCCCCTATCGGCACGTATCCGTTTTTCATTCTGAACATTGTTACAATTATTCTATAAATCACAGCAGAGTACCACGTCCATAGGAGCAACAGCACCGCATGGGAGTGGAGTCTTCATCCGAACAGTTTCTGTATGATATCCTGGGTGACATCATTGGCCAAAGTTCCGCCACCCTTTATAAGTTTGAGGTTCTGAGTAGTCGCCGCCCTGTTATTGGTCAGCAGAGTTTTGTACACCTTCTGAGATACATCTCCTTTAGAAACATACTCCAGATACCTTACCGAATTCTGTGCACCTGATTTTGCCGTTCCCTTATACAAAGAAGTAAACTTGCCGCCGAGTAAGGATTCCGCCTTTGTCCTTACTGCTCCGCCCAGGCCAGAAGTAAGCAGACCGTCAGTAAGGTCTTTACCTTCGTGGGCGTTCTCCATAGCCTTCTTGTACATATCTCCGCCTACATTGGCATAGTATTTATATCCATCAGGAGCATATGCCTGGGTAAGATCAACTACGGTATCACCGGTAGCATGGCGCATCGCTTCTGTCATATCCCTGCCTTCGTTCACTGCTTCGGTCCACCTGTATCCGAAATTCCGGCCGGCTATATACAGAGGCTTTATACCGTATTTTCCTAAACTGCCGGTGAATTCAGAAAGAATATCGACGCCGTAGTCGCATATCTTTGACAGACAGGTAAGACCGAACTCTACACCGGCATAAAAATTCCCTTCCCTCGCAGCCATTTGCCCCTGAATATCTGCAAGTTCCTGTCTGTTTTTAAGTATGGCCTTCAGCTTCTCCGGATCCGTTTCCCAGGTACCGTAGCGCTTGTAGTGGTCCCACATCTCCTTGGATTCTTTCTCCATCCTGGCGATTTCTCTGTCAGCCTCCTCTTTCATGCGCCTTAGATCTCTGTCGAAGGCTGTGTTCCCCTCACGGATCTTCTTGCTCTCGTTATCCTGCCACTCCTTGTCTTTGAGCCTCTGTTTGTACCAATCTTCGAGTCCGTCTTCGTCAAGAACACTGAGTCCGTCTGAACTTTCCCATTGACCTGTCTTCTCATTCCATTCGTAAATGGTCTCGGCGCCGGAGGCTGGATCTTTAAGTATCCTGTAGGGCGGTGTACCGTCTCCATCGTTCATTATGGGAGCTATATCGTGCTTCGCAGCTTCCCTCGGATCATATCCTTTGCTGTGTCTCAGAACGAGTTTGTACTCGCCTTTGGCTATGAGCAGCAGATTGAGCACCACTGTGACAAAAATACCTGCGTACATTGCCATCCTCGCTTCCGAAGACGACATGCCACCGCCCC
>CAYUGP010000039.1:0-7181 GCA_964444315.1 uncultured Oscillospiraceae bacterium
TGAAGGCCTTGTTGACCATGTCCATTTCCTTCTTGCAGTCGCCGTAGGTGAAGTCAAGTTCCTTGCCTCCGACGATGGCGGGCTTGTCCACCATGTCAGGCGGGCATACCCAGTCCAGAGTCACGTTGGTGAAGGGAGCCTGAGTTCCCCAGCGGGAAGGAGTGTTCACGCCGTAAACGAAGCTCTGTACGCACTGCTTGACTTCCTTGTAGGAAAGGTTGTCCACTCTGACGAAGGGAGCCAGGTATGTGTCGAAGGAGCTGAATGCCTGAGCGCCTGCCCACTCGTTCTGCATGATGCCCAGGAAGTTTACCATCTGGTTGCAGAGGGTGGAGAGGTGGCTTGCGGGAGAGCTGGAGATCTTGCCGGGGACTCCGCCGAGTCCTTCTTCGATGAGCTGGCGAAGTGACCAGCCTGCGCAGTAGCCCGTAAGCATGGAAAGATCGTGGATGTGTATGTCACCGTTTCTGTGGGCGTTGGCCACTTCCTCGTCATAGACTTCAGAAAGCCAGTAGTTTGCCGTGATGGCTCCGGAGTTGGAAAGGATGAGACCGCCTACGGAATAGGTAACGGTGGAGTTCTCCTTTACTCTCCAGTCGGAGACCTTTACATAGGAATCCACCAGTTCCTTGTAGTCCAGCACCGTGGACTTTAGAGAACGGAGTTTTTCTCTCTGTCTTCTGTAGAGGATGTATGCCTTGGCGACGTCGTCATATCCTGCCTTGATTAGCACGGACTCGACGCTGTCCTGGATATCCTCCACCGCGATGAGATCGTCCTTGATCTTGTTTTCAAAATCGGCGGTGACCTTAAGTGACAGGAAGTCTATCACTTCGGGGACATACTGCCTCCCCTGAGCATCAAAGGCCTGGGTTATGGCCGTTGATATCTTGGAAAGATCGAAATCGACTATCTTTCCGTCTCTCTTCATTACTCTGTACATGGCGTTTCTCCTATATATATGAACTACTGTATTGATAAAAAAAGCGATGGCGCTTAAAAGTGCCCGCCATGAAGGCGAGCACTATTATTGTATTATTCAAATCGAAGTCTTGTCAATACAAAAACACAAGATATTGTGTGGATTTTTTCTCGTCTGCACAATATCTCGTGTCAATTAATTGCATTTATTAAATATTCTTCAAAATATACGAATAATTACCTGTAAATATACTGATCTCCGATTATGCCGGTGATCGTGTTCAGGGCCTGCTCCGCCCTCCAGGCATTGCCGGATATGCCGAGCTCGGAACCCGTCACATAATCTCCCACCAGGGGATAGAGCCTGTATTCCACACCGGGGTTCCAGAACTTATCAACGTAGACGGGTATGGCGGATATCCTGTCGAAAGACACAGTCCCTCTGGTCCTGTTGTACTTTATCTCAAGGTAGGCCATGATCTCCTGCTCGGAAGCATAGGGATCGTCCGCAGGGGTCCAGTCCATGGTCTCGTATCTTTGGTTGGAGATGTAGTTTCCGAGAGAATAATATACAGGGACCTGCCTGTCTCCCACGGTCAGGACTTCCATCCTCTGGACCCTGTGGGGGTGTGAACCCAGGACAACGTCAGCTCCGCTCTCGGCAGCGAAGCGGGCAAGGTCTGCCTGAAGATCCGTAACAGGAAGCACATATTCATTGAAGGCATCCCAGTGGAAATATGCGATGACCACTTCAGCCCCCTGATCTCTGCACCACTGTATCTCATTTGCGATGGCCTGCTTGTCTTCATCGCAGGTGAGGTAGGTTCCGTAGGAATATCTGAAACCGTTGAGGTAGTCCCATGCTCCGTTTTCCATGGCCGCCCCGTTGAGGTACCTTCCCCATTCGGAGTCGGTGCCGGTCTCATAGGTATACGCCACCAGGCCCACCTTCACGCCCTTTACGTCTATAACGGAAGACCTGTTTTCGGCAGTGCTCTTCCTCGAGCCCACCACGGTGAGCCCGCTGTCCCTGAGGACCTGCACTGTCCTCTGAAGACCTGCTATCCCGCCGTAATCAAGGGAATGGTTGTTGCAGGTGAAGGCCACGTCGAAGCCTGCGCCCTTTACGGCCGTTGCCAGCGCATCGGGAGCGGAAAAGCCTCCCCAGTATCCGCTGTACACGGGCCCGCCCGTGGAGAAGGTGGTCTCCATGTTCACGAGGGCAAGGTCCGCAGCCTCTATCTACGGCTTCACGTAGGTATAGTTGTCCGTGAAATCGAAAGTTCCGTCCGCAGAGACAGTCTGATACCCCGCATCACCCTCCTGATAACTGCCGTCCCAGTTGTATGCGCTTTCTATGTTGGACAGATGGGCCATGACGTCGCCGGCGGCCACCACCGAGAAGCTGAGTATCTCATCGGGCTTCTGTTCTCCGCAAATGGTGCATATCCTGTCTTCGCCGTACTGGTGCTCGCAGGGCTTGCCGCATATGGTGCACCTTCCCATTTCAAAGCTGTGCTGGCACTCTTCTCCGCATATGGTGCATATGCCGTCCGTTCCGAACTCATGCTCGCAGGGCTTTTTGAAAAGCTGCGGGATGAAGTGGACGGCTATCACGACCAGGCAGACGAGTATGAGCGCCCTTACGGCCATTCTCGCCAGGTTCAGTTTGTACTTTTTCTTACTCAATGTTTTTCACCTCTAAATGCTGAATCCTCCGTCTACCAGGAGGTCTGCACCGGTAATGAACGATGCTTTCGGGGATGCCAGGAATGCGGCCGCTTTGGCCACCTCCTCAGGAGTCCCGAACCTTCCTAAAGGAGTGCGCTCTTCAAGCTCTTCCCTTTCGGCCTTTGAATAGCCTGCGTTCATCTCCGTATCTATGCAGCCCGGAGACACGCAGTTGACCCTGATGCCAGAAGGGCCCAGTTCCTGGGCCAGGGCTTTGGAAAACACGGCAAGGCCTCCCTTGGCTGCGCAGTATGCGCTCTCCATGGCGGCTCCCGTGCGGCCCCATATGGACGAAATGTTCACGATGGATCCCGACTTCCTCTCTATCATACCGGGAGCGAAGGTCCTGCAGATCACGAACGCCGCCTTCAGGTCCACGTTCAGTATGCGGTCCCAGTCTTCGTCCGATATATCCTGAAGCTGGGCTGAAAGACACTCTCCCGCATTGTTCACCACCACATCGGGAAGCCCCGCGTGATCGATGACGCCTTCGGCAAAATTGCGCACGTCTTCGGGGTCTGAAAAGTCCATGACGAACATCCAGGCCTTTCTTCCCAGAGACCTTATCTCCTTTGCAGTCCCGGACAGGCCGTCTATATCAGAGGCGCAGTGGACTGCTACATCATATCCTTCTTTAGCAAGCTCAAGGGCACAGGCTCTGCCTATGCCCTTGCTTGCTCCGGTAACTAGTGCCAGCATAAAGTTCTATTGATTCTCCGTATTCTTCAGAAGTTCCAGTATCTGCTGGAGCTGATTTCCGAGATTTGTATAGTTCTCATAAAGTTTGTTGAACAGATCCACGAGGCTCTGTTTGTCCCCGTCCTCCGGTACGATGTCCGGATTTTCAGGATCGGTCTGGCCCTCATCGGGAACCGTCTCTCCCCTTCTTATGGCCTCAGCCGCTTCGTGACCGGCCACAATGGGATACTCGCTGAGCAGCGGATCTCCCGAACCCTTTCCGAAGAGGGTGTCGAGACACTCGGCCAGAGTGGATTCATAGGCTATCTGCTCGTTGTAGAACACTATGACCCTCTTGACTTCCGGAAGAGATCCCGTGGATGCATAGAGGTATACAGGTTCGACGTAGAGTATGGAATCCTCCACGGGGATCACGAACATGTTGCCTCTTGAATATGTGGAGCCGGAATTGTTCCAGAGAGCGAACTCCTTGGAAATATCGGCATCCTGGTTGATCTTGGACTCGATCTGGGCCGTACCGTAGATCAGCCTGTCCTTAGGCATGCGGTAGACGACCAGCTCTCCGTAATGCTCTCCGTCCTGGCGGGCTACCAGAATACCCGTGAGGTTGCTCTTGTTCACAGGAGCATAGGAGATGTATGAAACGAACTCTGCGCTCTCCTCTCCGGGAAGCTTCATGATGAAGTAGTTGGCTGTCATCTGAGCTTCGGTCTGTCCGTAGAGCTCCATGGAGATATCCCAGCGGTCCTCGTTCTGATAGAAGACGTCCACATCGGTCATGTGGTATCTTTCATATACCTTGGCCTGGATGTTGAACAGAGCATTCGGATACTGCAGGTGCGCCCTCAGGCTTTCCGGGAACTCGGAAAGGCTCTTGAAGAGCTTCGGATATATCTTTGCGAGGGTCTGGACTATGGGGTCTCCTTCGTCACAGATATAGAAGTAGACCTCTCCGTTGTATGCGTCCACAACGATCTTCACGGAGTTTCTGATGTAGTTCGTGTTGTACTGGTCTCCGTAAGGTTCGGAATAGGGATACATGGACGAACTGGTGTATCCGTCAGCTATCCAGTATATCCTTCCGTCCACGGTCACCACATAGGGATCGTCGTCATAGACGAGGAAAGGAGCGATCTTCGCGATCCTGTCCGCTATGTTGCGGTAGATCATGATCCTGGAGTCGCTGTTTATATTCGTCGAAATGAGCAGCTTCAGGCTCTGTGTCCTTATGGCAAAGAGTATCCTGTTGAGGAAGTTGAGCTCGATGCCGCCGGTGCCTTCATAGCTGCAGTAGATGTTCTGCTCTCCGGAGGGATAGTCGAATTCCTGCTCGTCGGTCTTGACTATGACATAGTCGTTCATGGTCTCTCCGTAGTAGATCTCAGGTCTTGTGATCTGGATCTCCGGGACCTGGGAGACCGGCGGTATGCTCTTAATGAGCATGTCAGGCTGGCCGCTCGAAGTTATCTTGTCCACGCGGCTTAAAGTAAGACCGTAGCCGTGGGTATACTTCAAATGCTGGATGAGCCAGGAGTTGTCAGTCTGAGCGCTGTTGAGCTCCCTCGCCGAGAGGAACACCTGGGTGTATTCACCGTTGACATAGTAACGGTCAACATCCACGTCGTTGAAGTTGTAGTATGTCCTTATGGACTGGGTCTGGTTGTAGAAGAGCTTGGTAGGATCGAAATCGTTGATACGTATATTGGAGAAAGTCTCCATGTTGTCAAGGACCTCGACCTTCGTAAGGTCGCTCTCCGGAACGAAGTCCGCTATTTTGACTCCGTCAAGGTCATAGGCAAGCCTTGTGTACTTGATGTTGCGCTCGATGTACTTGCGCTCCTTGTTGAGCTCATCGGGCTCTACGACGAAGTTCTGTACCAGTTGGTGCACTCCGGTCCCTGCCAGTGAAACGATGAGCATGGCTGCCGGCACTATGACAGCCCACTTGATGCTCTTCTTCTTAGCTGCAATGATGAGCATGAGAGCCGCAACGATAGCGAGGACCATGAGTATCCTGTAAACTACCAGTTTGACGTTGACTTCCACATAGCCTGCTCCGTAGAAGAGTCCCGTCTTGTCATAAAGAACGTCGAACTGCTCAAGGTAAAGCCTGAAGGAAACGAAGAGGAAGAACAGAACTCCAAGAGTCAGAAGCTCGTTTAGCGCAACTCCCAGTATGGCCTTGAGTTTCTGCTTGATATTGGTGCCTGCGGTGGGATCGAACCTGAATGCGACTTTGCCGCTTTCGGCATCTTCCTCGACCTCGCTCGCAGTGCCCCTCTCCTCGGTGGGCCTTGCAAATCCGACCAGTATGCTGTAGAGAAGCAAAGTCGCAACGACGTAGGCTATGACTATCACTATAGCGCTGTCGGCAAGTCCGCTGAGGAAATCATACTTGAACATATAGAATCCGACATCGTTTCCGAACAGAGGATCCTCTATGCCGAACTTGCTTGCATTGATGAACCTGAGGAAGTCGAACCAGAGGTTGTTCACGAGGAAGATCGATATGAAGAGTCCCAGAGCCAGCGATATGGCAAACATGCTCTTTCTGATCTTGCCCTTGTCTTCATTGTTCAGTTCGAATTCGTTCTTCTTGAGAAAACTCCTCTTGAGCGTCCCCAGCACCAGGTATCCGATCACCGCAACGATGAGGAAGCCCGGAACACCTATCTTCAGCTTGGTGAATATCTCAGTCAGAAAGACCGAGGTGTACCCGACCTCGCCGAACCAGATGAGGTCCGTGATGAATCCGCTCAGAAGGAAAAACAATATGGCAAGGATACCGATCACTATTACGGCGATCAGTATGCGCCTTGCGATTTTCCCGGGGTCTTTAGCCATTTAATAATCTCCTTTTTTCCCTTATCCCTTGTGGAAAAGATCCACTATCTTATCTATGAGATTTGCAAGGAAGCTGTCCACTGCGGCCTGTACAGACTGGGCTATCGCCATTGCTGTCTGGGTTATACCTGCATCGGGCCAGAGCTTGCTCATTGCAAACACTACCAACTGTATAGCGAGTATGATGGTCAGGGTAGTGATCAGGAATCTCAGGAAAGGATGACCTCTCCCTTCGTCCTCATCGTCATCATAATCATCATAGTCGTCATCATCATAATCGTCATCATCAAGATCCGCTTTCTTTGACGGGGAAGGTACGGGGACCATGGTGGGCTCCTGTACGATGCCCGTATTCTTCATCTCCGGTATATCGGACAGATCCTGGATGACCTTTTCCGGTTCCCTGTCATCTTCGTCGTCGAAGAGCTTATCAAGGCTTGCGGCAAAGTTGCTTCCCTGAGCTTCTTCTCTGCGCTTCCTCTCGGCCTCCATGGCAGCAAGTTTCGCAGCCTGTTCCTGGCGGGCTCTTGCCTCTTCCTGGCGGGCCTGTGCATCCTGCTGGAGCTTCTGTATCTCCGCCTGCTGCTGTCTCTCTATCTCTGCCTGGCGCTGTGCCTCGAGCATGGCCTGGCGTCTTCTTTCGAACTCGGCCTCCTGTTTTGCCTTAAGCTCTGCCTGACGCTGTGCCTCTATGGCAGCCTGTCTTTCAGCTTCTTCTCTTTGCTGCCTTTCTATCTCTGCCTGACGGGCAAGTTCTGCCTGACGGGCAAGCTCCGCCTGTCTTTCTTCCTCGGCTCTGCGTGCAGCTTCTTCTCTTTGCTGCCTCTCTATTTCTGCCTGGCGGGCAAGTTCCGCCTGTCTCTGCAGCTCTGCCTGACGCTGCGCCTCTTCTCTTTGCTGTCTTTCTATTTCTGCCTGACGGGCAAGTTCTGCCTGCCTCTGCAGCTCTGCCTGACGCTGCGCCTCTTCTCTTTGCTGTCTCTCTA
>CAYUGP010000039.1:7281-10323 GCA_964444315.1 uncultured Oscillospiraceae bacterium
GCAGCTCTGCCTGACGCTGCGCCTCTTCTCTTTGCTGTCTCTCTATTTCTGCCTGACGGGCAAGTTCTGCCTGCCTTGCTGCTTCGGCCTGGCGCTCAAGCTCTGCCTGGCGGGCAAGTTCCGCCTGCCTCTGCAGCTCTGCCTGACGCTGCGCCTCTTCTCTTTGCTGTCTCTCTATTTCTGCCTGGCGGGCAAGCTCTGCCTGGCGCTCAAGTTCTGCCTGCCTGGCCGCTTCTGCCTGGCGCTGCAGTTCTTCTCTTTGCTGTCTCTCTATTTCTGCCTGGCGCGCAAGTTCTGCCTGTCTTTGCAGTTCGACCTGGCGGGCAAGTTCTGCCTGTCTTTCTGCTTCTTCTCTTTCGAGTCTTTCGAGCTCTGCCTGCTTTGCGGCTTCAGCCTGGCGCTGGAGCTCCACCTGGCGCTCCATCTCCGCCCTTCTTTCGGCTTCGGCCCTCCTCAGGTTTTCTGCTTTTCTCTCTTCTTCCTGCCTGCGCCAGATCTCTTCCTGCCTCTGACGGGCTATCTCTGCCTGGCGGCGGATCTCTTCCTGCTTGCGCTCCTCTTCAAGGCGCGCTTCTTCTGCTCTTCTCCTGAGTTCAGCCTCTCTTTCGCTGTCCTGATCCGTCTCCAGCTGTTTCTGGTACTCGGCCTCAGCGGCAATGAACTCATCCTTATCGAACTTGGCTGTGTCAACGGGCTTGCTGACAAGAGGTCCCGTAAGATCTTCCAGTCTTATCTGTTCGTAGTTATCTTCCTTATGTTCTTCTGCAGGCTGATAGGGTCTCTTCTCTTCTTCCTTCTGAGAGCGTCTTCCCCAAAAACCGTAGCTCTTTGGTTCGGGTTCTTCGCTGTCGTCAAGGCTGCGGAAATATGCCTCTCTGGCAGCAGCCATTGCCTCGAGTTTCTTTCTTCTTGCCTCGCTGTCCCTGCGGGCTTTGTCCTCTTCCTCCTGCATCTGCTTTATGGAGTAGTCGAGGACATTTATGTCGAACATATTGTCTTTTGTCACTGCAGGTGCTTCAGGCTCTTTTTCCTTGAGGTCCGGCATGGGTGCGGGAAGATCCTCGGCGTCCTTGGTACCGTTAAGGATCATTTCCTTCAGCTGGGCGTCTGCCTCTTCCTGCTCGCCTTTTCTCAGGAATCCGGGTATGACAAAACCGTCTTTCCCCACCTGCACTTTGCGGTCCTCCTGAGTTTCCTCGCTGCGCTTCTCTTCCTGATAAGGACGGTCTGCGCCTACTCTTTCTCTTTCGGGATCCGCATTGCCGAATCCTCTGAAAAAGGAGGTCTCCTTCGGAGGCTCGGGTACTTCCTGGGTGCCTCTCTGAATGGCCTTGAGCCTTTCGTACTCCCTGTCGAGAAGCTTCTGGAATTCCTCGTTGCCTGATTTTGCGCTGTATACCTTTTTCTCTTCAGGCACTTTGGGCCTTTGGATCTCTCCCGGCACGGCAACGTAACCCTCGCTCACGTCCGGGTTAGACCACTGCAGCGGGACATCCCTGACCTCTTTCTTCGGCTTGGGGAAATCCTTGGTGTTCCAGTTTATCTCCAGATCTGGATCTGTAAGGGGGACAGACTCAGCCTTTGTACCGCACATGGGGCAAAAAAGCCTTGAGTTATCGTATTCATATCCGCATACTCTGCACTTCATTTTGACTCCTTCGTATGATAGACAATAATTCATGATATTATATTACAGAAGAGCCCTACATTTCAACAATATTATATATATCAACACAAAAGCGCTTGACTAGTTTCGCCTGAGGTGCTATTATCAACCTTGCATTTCTACTAACGAAGTTTTGGATCATTAGCTCAGTTGGTAGAGCACCTGACTCTTAATCAGGGTGCCCAGGGTTCGAGTCCCTGATGATCCACCAACAGGGACCGCGTTTTTTACCAAAAACGTGGTCTTTTTTTATTTCTCAAACACTGTTTCTGTCAGTTTTTAAGCCAATTATATGTTGTAAAAAAACAACTGAATTCGAAATCGGAACGGCCTTCATCAGGGACTCGAACCCTCTTGTCAAATTTATAAAACCTTGATTTTCCAAGCATTTGAGCGGTATGTAAAAAACATTTGATAGACAATCCTGTATCTGCACTGTTATATTGTACCCAAAGAGAGGTGTCATCATGGATATTGGAGAGATACTTTCAAACGCAAGACAGTCCGCCGGGCTAACACAGGAACAAGTTGCTGAACACTTTCATGTAAGCCGACAGACCATTTCCAATTGGGAAAACTGCAAAACCTATCCGGACATTCTGATGAGTATTGAATTAAGCAAGCTTTACGGGATCGATTTGACTTCTCTGCTTGAAGATACGACCGGTCCTTCAGAATATGCTAAACAGCTTGCTAAAGATTCGGCTGCTGCAAAACGTTTCAGTAACAAAAGGATCAGCACAGTCCTTTACATATTTGCTTTAGTAATACTGATTGCGGGAATCATATTTGCCTGGGTTGGAAAGCCAACGTTCGACAGTTTTTCTCTGTACTATGAAGTATGGATCCTGCCGATATGCCTCTTGATCATCGCTGTTTTTCTGGGGCTTGTCCTTGATAAAAAAGGTTGGCCGATAATACCGTTATCAGCAGTTATGGGGATGCTGACTTTTATTCTGACGTTTGGCCTGAAGATCTATATCCTTCACGACAGTCCGGTTGCATTACCATCAAGTATCTGGGGTATGTTACAGGAAGCACTGCTTTATGCGTTGCCCTGTTTACGCACAGCAGTATTGGGATACTTAATAGGTTTTTTGCTCGCAGGATCTCCTCTGCAAGGAAAGGATCGCAGGATAATAACCTCAAGAAAGTATTCTAAAAATCAACTTAAGAAAGTGATATCATAATTCGAGAATGAATGATATCTGGACCACCACGCGAGGCGATGCTTGATTTTTCAAGTCTCGCCTCATTTTTTATGTCTAAAAAGGCCCTCTGAAAAACACTGAAGTTTTTAATAATCAGGGTGCCTAAAATGTATATATAGAAATAAACCAGATTGATACATCTTTGGATCAAGTTTTTAACATCTT